>WJJN01000046.1 GCA_014729735.1 Candidatus Zhuqueibacterota bacterium | reverse complement strand
TGATTCGGATTTGAATTGCAGCTTCGAGAACGAACCATTTGATTTATCGAAAGAAGCCAAATTCAAACCGTTCAATCAATCATTCTAAAAGAGTGTCGTTATGAATAAATTACTCGTATTCGATGTGTGGGCGGATTACGCACATTTTCGAACGTATTACACAACTTCTTCGCCGCTTTCGTTTGGCTTCCCGCCTAAACCGACGTTGTACGGTTTGATCAGTGCGATTATCGGTTTGGAGAAAGAAGAAAACGACTATCTGCGCTATTTTCAAAACAGCGCCTGCCGGATGGCGGTATGCATCAGTTCCCGTCTGCGGAAGGTGCGCTGGACGATCAATTTGATCAATACAAAAGATCAGCGGGGAGACAGCCTTTTCCTTCCGATAAAAAAAGGAGCGCATGCCCCGCGCACGCAAATTCGCACAGAGTTTGTGAAAGATCCCAGGTACAGGATCTATTTTCAGCATCAGAATGAAGCGATTTATCAGAAGTTGAAAGATAATCTGCACGCGCACACTGCTGTTTACACGCCGGTGTTTGGTTTAAGCGAGCTGCTGGCAAATTTTCAATATGTCGCGGAAGTGGAAGCCACGGAAAAGCAATCTGCGGACTGGATCGAGCTGCACTCCATAGTACCGGAATCTACCCTGGCAAATGAGCGTGCAGTTGACTTGAATCCGGAGACCGAACTTTTTCAGGTGATGGTTCCGATGGAGATGACGCCGGAGCGGATTGTGACGCGTTATGAACGCGTGTTCTTTGAACGGCTGGCAAAGCCGCACAAATATCAGGTCACGCGATATTGGGAAACATCCGATGGAAAAAATATCATTCTCTTTTGAATTGAAATCTCATCCGCATCTGCGATTGGTGGATCATCTCACCGGCGTGGCAGAATGTGCAGCGGCGCTATTGCGCGATAAGCCGGTACATTGGCAACATGCGGATGAACGAGCACTCTTTTCAACTCTGGTCGCCATTGCCTGCTTTTGTCACGATCTTGGGAAGGCGACCACCGATTTTCAGCAATATATCGAAAGTATGCGTCGTGGTGAGAAACAGCCGAAATCGCAGCTTGCACAACATCAGCGGCTTTCGGCGTTACTTGCTTATTGGGCGGCGGAAAAGTCTATCGAGAATAATCAGGAATACAAACTACCGGAAGCGGAATTTTATCCACTGCTTACATATTTATGGGTGAAAAAGCATCATGGAAATTTAAGAAATCTGTTCGATAGAAACAGCGCGGATGATGAGCTGGATCCGGCGGATGAACCTCTCATAACAAAACAGCTTCAGCACCTTATCGAACCCGAGTTTTCACATCTTCTGAAAACCGCCGGCGATCGCTGCGGCATTGTTCTCGATAAAATGGACTTCGAGGCAAACTGGCAGCGAATTAACGACGGTATTTTCGGACAGGGCAAAAGACTGTTGCGGCATCTGCGCCGGAAGCAGGATTCCCGGCTCTACTTCTTGTTCCAATATTGCTATTCATTGATTTTGACTGCGGATAAATACCATGCCATGCTCGGCACGCTGCCGGAACAGGCTGAGCCGGAAATCCTTTCTCTCAAAACCGTGCAGCAGTTTCGCGAGGAAAAGTTTGGCAGCGCTGCTGATGAAACCAGCCGCCTGCGCAATGCCGTTTATCAGGAATGCGTGAACTCGGCGCAGACGGCGCCGCTGGATAACCCTTTCTTTGCGCTGAATGTCCCCACCGGCAGCGGAAAGACACTGGCTGCACTGGCTGCCGCGCTCGTTCTTGCCGAACGCATATCGGCGACGTCCGGTAAAATGCCGAAGATCATTTATTGCCTTCCCTTCATGTCAATCATCGATCAGAACCATCAGGTATTCGCGGAGGTTTTCGATCACCCGGATTCCGATATTCTGCTCAAGCATCATTCACTGACAGAGATGGTCTTTAAAGGGCACGAATACGATGCGGATGTCGCTTCGTTGCTGATCGAAGGTTGGGATGCCCGGCTGGTGGTTACCACTTTCGTACAATTTTTTCATACGGTCATCGGAAACCGCAATATGACGGTGCGCCGGATGCATCAATTAACCGGCTCTATCATTATCCTGGATGAAATTCAAACCCTGCCCCATCGCTATTGGGCAGTGCTCGAAAAGCTGTTCGATATGATGGCGCAAGTGCTGCAATGCCGCTTTATCCTGATGACCGCCACCCTGCCGCAGTTGCTTCCGGAAGAGAATCTGATCCATCTGGTTCCCGGAAAAGAGCGCTACTTTCAACGCTTCAACCGCTATCAGGTCGCCATTGATCTCGAGGCGCAGACGATAACCGAGCTGGCTGCCGACATCGAACGGCTCGCGACAGAAAAATCGCGTTCCGATATGCTGATCATCGTGAATACCACCCGCGTGGCACGGCAGTTGTTCCGGGAAATATCCAGGATTCAAAGCGGGCACTCGCATTATCATCTGTCGACCCGGCTGACGCCGCACGACCGGATTCAGCGCATCGATGAGATCAGGAACAGCGATCAGCCCAAAATCGTGATCTCCACGCAATTGGTGGAAGCTGGCGTTGATCTCGATTTCGATATTGTGATCCGCGACTTCGCGCCGCTGGATTCGCTGAACCAGGCTGCCGGACGCTGCAACCGGAACGGCAAAAAAGATGGCGGCGATGTTCGCTTTATTATTCTCTGCGACGATAAAGGACACCCCTACTATCGCTATATTTACGGAAAAGACGATGTGCTGAAAATGTTTTCCACCCGGAAAATAGTGGAAAGCACAGACACTATCAACGAGCAGGAATTTCTAAACGCAATCCGGAATTTCTATGAATCGATCCGCGAAAGCCAGAGCTCGCAGCTCGCGGACGACATTATCACCGCAATGGAGCAGCTTGAATTTGCAACCCTGGGCACGTTCAAATTGATCGAAGAAGATTACCCCGCTACCAGTGTTTTTATCCCTCAAAATGAAGAAGCCGCCGGGATTTGGGAGCAGTATACACGGCTGGTGCAACAGGAAAGCTCGTTCGAGCGCCGGAAATCATTTTTAAAACTGAAACCCACTTTAATGCAATATGTCATTTCAATCCCAATAAATCAATTGACCGACGACTGCGAGCAGTACGGCGGGATACACTATCTTCCGATTGAAAAATATCATGAATATTATTCGCATGAGCTGGGCTATGTCAATGAAAATACGGCATCGCCGGCAAAGTTAATATTTTAATCTAATAAAACAAAGAGAAGACCATGAAAAAAATCCAACTGCTTACCTTAACGCTGGGTCATGAAAAATACTTTCGCCGCGATATTCCCAAAATCCGGGGCTATTTCGGCAGGCAATTTCCGCAGTATATTCAATTGCACCACCACATCGAATCGAATAAATTCATCTACGCCTATCCGCTGGTGCAATATAAAGTGCTGAATTACACGCCGACAATCGTCGGCATTAACAGCGGCGCCGACGTGCTGAAACAGATTCAATTCAGCATCTCGGAAATGAAAATCGCAGACGCAGTTATTCCGATTACGGAAAAATCTATTACCGTCTCGGAACAAAAATTCGGTCTGGATAAGGAGCTGCATTTCTACAAATTCGTCTCTCCGTGGCTGGCACTCAATCAAAAAAATTATCATTCGTATCGAAACGCCGATTATCACGGCAAATTCGATTTGTTGAACCGGATTCTGGTCGGGAACCTGCTTTCCATGTCCAAAGCAATGGAATATACCGTGCCCGACCGTATCGAGATTACCAATGACACCCGGCTGAAACCGGTGAAATTAAAAGGCATGGACATGAGCGGATTCTCCGGTCTTTTTGCCTGTAATTTCATCATCCCGGATAACATGGGCATCGGAAAATCCGTTGCCCGCGGATTCGGAACCGTGAAGCAGATTTCTATCGAGGATGTGGGGAAGTATTACTGACATCCGGCGTGCAGTCTCTTTACAGGCTGTCCAGGAACAGTCAAAATAGAGGGTAGTGTCATTCTGAACGAAGCTGTATCAAAAGTATTATTTTCTCATTTTAGTGTCATTCCGTGCTTGTCACGGAATCTCCTGATTAAATGTAACTTACGAGATTCCGGCATTCCGCTTTGCTCCAGCCGGAATGACATGGCAATTGGCTTTTGATACAACGCCTCAGAAAGACTTTTCTCTGAATATTTGGACAGACTATTTATGGATTGCCACTCGTAGCCTCGGGCAAAGCATAACACGAGAAAATAAGGAGCAACCACCATGCAACTTGTCATCAGCACCTACGGCACATATCTCCACAAAAAAGACGATTGCTTTGAAGTGAAACTCAAAGACGAAAAGCATCGCATTTCCGCGAATAAAGTGGATTCCATTCTCATTGCCACCGGCGTAATCCTGTCCAACGATGCCATCGAGTTGGCGGTGAAAAACAATATCGACATCGTGTTTCTCGATGGATTCGGAAATCCGTATGCCCGCATCTGGCAACCGCAATTCGGCTCCACCACACTGATCCGGCGCAAACAACTGGAGCTGGCAGATTCGGATAAGGGACTGGCGCTTGTAACGGAATGGGTGCAGCGGAAAATGACAAATCAAATCGACTTTTTGAACGAGCTTGCCCGGCAGCGACCGCCGAAAGCCGAAAAGGTCGCAGAGTATTGTAGCAAAATCGAAAGCTCCAGACAAAAGCTCGAACAACTCTCCGGCTCCGTGGAACAGAAACGTTCCGAAATTCTCGGGCTGGAGGGCAGCGCCGGACGCGCCTATTTTTCTGCACTCTCGTTGCTGATCCCGGAAAAATATGCGTTCAACGGTCGCTCACGCCAGCCGGCAAAAGACGAATTCAACGCCATGCTCAACTATGCCTACGGCATCCTCTACAGCCGCGTCGAAAAAGCCTGCATCATCGCCGGACTCGATCCGTATGTCGGTTTTCTGCACACGGATAATTACGCCAAAAAATCACTGGTTTTCGACCTCATCGAACCGTATCGCATCATCGGCGATAAAACCGTTTTTTACCTGTTCAGCAAACGACAGGTGAAAAGCGATTTCTTCAAAAAAATCAAAAACGGCATGATGCTCGATAAACCGGGAAAACAGGTCCTGATCGCTGCGTTCAACGAACGCCTCGAAATGAAAGTGCGCCACCGCAATCGGAATCTGCAATTGAAGGACATTATCCAGTTCGATTGCCATCATATTGCCAATGGATTGATCAAAAAAAAGAAAAAAGAAAACAGAAAACAGTGAATTAATCTCCCGTTCCCATGCTTTGCGAGGGAACGCCTTGTTCGACGCATTGCGTCGTAATAGTTCCGGAACGCAGTTCCCCTGTGCGCTTTGGAGCGTTTACGGACTGCACCCACAGACACGAGAAAAACGTAATATAACAACAAGGAGATGCACCATGCTCGTTTGGGTAATTTACGACATCATCGACGATAAAAACAGGACCAAAGTATCCAAAGCCTGTATCGCCGCCGGAATTTATCGCGTCCAGAAATCCGTGTTCCTCGGCGATCTCAATCTCAACCAAATCGATGAGCTGAAGCTGAAAATTCAGAAACTGATCAATAAGAAAAAAGATTCTGTCTATATCTTTCCCATGTGCAAAGACGATTTTGCAAAAGTAAAATTGCTGGGACAGGCATTCGATAAGGAGATGGTGACCGATGAAATCAAAACAAAATTCTTTTGAAGAGCAACCCGAACTTTCCATTACTCCCTCGCTGGTAATGGAATATCTGTTCTGCCCCCGCTTTATCTATTTTATGGAATGCCTTAAAATTCCGCAGCATGAAGAGCGGCGCTTCAAAGTGCAGCAGGGCAGACAGGTTCACGAGAACCGCACCCGCATCAATAAAGAGTATGTGCGCAAAAAAATAGGTTGCATCGATAAAGAAATTTCCGTATATTTGAGCAGTCTGCGCCATCGGGTGCGCGGCATTCTCGATGAGGTGCTGTTCATGAAAGATGGCACGCTGGCGCCGCTGGAATACAAATTCGCGCAATATAAAGAACGGCTTTTCAACACGTATAAACACCAACTCGTACTTCAGGCGTGGCTCATTACCGGCAATTACCAGAAGCAGGTGAACAGAGGCTATATCGTGTTCGTGAGAAGCAAAAACTATTTGCTTAAAGTTCCGCTTTCAGAGCGGGATTTCGATGAAACCGGGAAAATCATCGACGATATCCTGGAAATTATTCACAGCGGGCGCTTCCCTAAAAAGACTGCGTCCCGCGCCAAATGCATCGATTGCTGCTATCGAAAAATTTGCGTGTAAATTGCAAAGCTGACTGTTGTACGCAAAATGTTCATGTAAATGCGGAAACTGCTGAAGCAAATTTATTGACCTCCACAGAAGTTGCAAAACCGAACTTGCTGGATTATATTGAATTATATGGTTCGAAATATCTGCAATACCCGTAAAATAAAGCCTGATTTCAGGACTTTCAAGGAACGAAAAATGTCAAAAGGATTGTTGAAAAAAAGCTGATAAGTCGCCGTGATTTTTTAGGCTTATCAAGCGAGAGCTGTCGAAGTACCGATTCCACCAAAACAAGGATTGAAACTTTAGGCGAGAATAATGACAGTGACGAGGTATTGAAGTCGAAGTACCGATTCCACCAAAACAAGGATTGAAACAAAAACCACCGCCACCGGCACCGCATACCTTTACAC
>WJJN01000373.1 GCA_014729735.1 Candidatus Zhuqueibacterota bacterium | reverse complement strand
TAGTCATACATACAAAAATCCCGCATTATTGAGATGCGGGAAATTTTATTATGATTCATAACTATTTTACAAAATTGGTGTTAAATTCGTTCCTTATTCTTCTACATAAAGATACCGTTTGATCTTTTGAGTCGGTGTTTTCTCAAAAGGCTCCTGCTGCTCGATAAATCTGGATAGCCTGGCGAATGCAGGTACATTCTCATTCACGTTTTTCCTGCAATTTTCCAGTAGTTTTTGTATTTCCCTGCTCATGCGCGTTTCGGAAAAATTCTTCGTGCTGAAATCCTCATCCAGTTTTTCATAATTCAGAAAAACACGAGCGACTAATTTTTCCTGCTGCTGAAAGACAATCGATTCCAGCACACAATCCTGATCGTTTATAATCGCTTCGATCTCTTCAGGATAAATATTCTCGCCGCTAGGACCGAGAATCATGTTTTTTAATCTGCCCTTAATGTACAAATATCCATCCTCATCTACCACACCCAGGTCGCCGGTTCGAAAATAGCCATCCTCTGTAAACACTTCTTTTGTCCGTTCGGAGTCTTTAAAATACCCTTTCATTACATTAGGACCCTTCACCAGAATTTCGCCTTCGCCGGTTTTTTCATCGGGATTGCCGATTTTCACCTCAACACCCGGAATCGGCGGACCAGTAGAACGATAGCGGGTATGCGCCGCATCTGTTCCGGCGATCAGCGGAGAAGTTTCCGTCAGTCCGTAACCGATGGAATAAGGGAATTCCGCTTCCCGTAGAAATTTTTCCACCTCCGGAGACAGCGCTGCGCCGCCCACGCCAAAAAAGTGCAGTTCTCCGCCAAATGTCTTCATCAATTTTTTCCCCGCAATTTTATGCAACCGTTTCAATATAAGTGAAGATTTTGATAATGTCCGAACAATTGTATTTTTCCGAAGTTCCGGTGCAATTCTTGTCTTATATATCTTTTCGATGACCAACGGTACGCTCAACATCATCGTCGGTTTGATGTTTTGCAGCGATTGCACTAATAATCGTGGTGTGGGCGGTTTATCGAGATAATAAATGCATGCCCCCGACATAATTGGGATCACGAATCCCAGCGTACATTCATAGGTATGCGAAAGCGGCAGGATCGAGAGTAGCCGATCCACTTCGGTAATTTTAACAATACTTCGGGTGGTCTGTGCTGTCCAGACAATGTTTTTATGGGTCAGCATCACACCCTTGGAATGCCCGGTTGTACCGGATGTATAAATGACAGCGGCAGTATCTTCCTCCTCAACATCATTTTCTTTCCGCCCGGTCAAACGCAGGGCGACATCTCGTATTTTCAAAATCTCCCTGATGCCATTTTGCAGAGCTTCTTCCAATTTCGCTTTGCTCATATTGGGTTCGATCAATTGGAAGTCGTCAATTAAAATGACAGTTTTAAGCGCCTCAAAACGGCAATCTTCAATTTTTTCATACTGTTTTTTAGAGATGAATATCGCCTTACATTTTGAATGACGGATGATATGCTGAACGGCTGACTGATGAAAATCCGGCAGGATCGGCACTGCCACCGCTCCCAGGGTTGTTACTGCAAAATAGGCGATACCCCAATTTGGTTTGCTTTCGCTTAGAATTGCTACCCGGTCGCCCTTACCGATCCCCTCCTGTTGCATAAAGTGAGATACTTCATCCACATATTGCCTTAGTTCTTCGTACGTAATCGGAGCTCCATCTACCAGAGCGAGTGCGGGGCGTTTTGGATAGAGCTCTGCGCTTTTTTTAAGTACTTCTTTTAAGGTTAATTTTTCAAACTTTTGCAAGAAGATCCCTCCTTTTTGACAAATCTAACAAAATGTTCTTTCTATCGAAATTTCAATTTAATCCATTCCGAAATTTGATTCCGGTAATAATAAACCAACCCTGTCGATGTCAATATAGCTCCCAATAGCGACGGAATAAATGCGGTAATGAGCGTAATTACCATAAACCAAATCTGTATCGCCAGAACGATGATCAGCGTATATGGATATCCCCACGTTCTATATGGTCGCGGAACATCCGGATATTTTCGGCGCAGCACCCAGATCGCGAAAAATGTGGATACGTTAAAAACCGATGATGTGAATGAAAAGAAATCGATAATCGTTTCATACGCATTTTCGGCAAATGCAGCACTCATCAGCAGCACCGTTGCCCAGACTCCCTGAACGATCAGCGCCCGGTTCGGCGTTTTATACTTCGGATGGATCTTATTCAAGCCTTTGATGAATAATCCATCCCGCGCCATTGCATACCAGGTACGGGCTTTGCACAGTATTTGCGAGCTGACATTCCCGAACGTATTCAGCATCACAGCCACGGAGATCAGCGTTCCACCGGCGGTTCCGACTGCCATTTGCATTGCATCCACGGCGACCCATTTAGCACCCTGGATGGTGCTCATCGGTAACTGGTAAATGTACGCGCTGTTTGCTGCCAGATAAAGCAGCATGATTCCGCTAATCCCAAGAATGATTGACAGCGGCAAATTTTTGCGCGGTTTCTTGACTTCCTCGGCAACATAGGTTGCGCCCTCCCAGCCGCTGTAAGCAAAGAATCCGTAACGCATCGCCGCACCGAATGCCAGCATCGTGGACCAGTTGAATTCTTCTGGCCAAAATGAAGTGGTGAAATGTGTTAATTCTCCTGCTTTTAAAAATCCCACCGCAATAACTGCTCCCAGTGCAATTAATTTCACAAAACTGAAAATATCCTGCAATAAACCGCTCAGCATCACGCCGAAGCAGTTGACCGAAGTTAATGCCCAGATAACCAGCAAAGCAATCACGACTTCCATTCCGCGGGAATAGGGCGCACCTGTTGTTATCTCATAAAGCGCATTCGTATACTCGGCAAATACGAGCGCTACCGCTGCAATGGAAGCGGTCTCCGAAACAAAGAACATCGCCCACCCGCGCAGGAACGTCCATACTTCGGGATAGGCGGCTTTCAAGTAGGCATAAGGACCACCGGAACGGGGCATCATTGCGACCAATTCGGCATAGCAAAACGCTCCCAAAAGGGTTGCAATGCCGCCGACAATCCAAACACCATAGAACATGCTGATCGATGCCACCAGCATCATGATCGGTCCGGGCGTCCTGAAAATGCCGGAGCCGATGATCCTGCCGATCACGATCGACAGCGCTTCCGTGAGTCCCAGAGTTCGTTTTAATTCCGTCTGTTCTGTGAACAGATCCGCATTCGAATCGTTTTTGCGTTCGGTCAAATCTTTTTCCTCGCTTTATTTCACGCGCATCAAATCAAAGTTTTGCACCCTAATATTGGTTCACTCATTATAATATAGGAAACTATCTGAAAAATAAAAGAAAAATCTTTATTAATTTGAGCGAACCCAGTATTTTGAGGAAGGGTAATGCTAAATCGATTTATAGCCCAAATTATTCACAATTTGGGCTGAAGCCCGACACGAGCGAGTTCTGACTGACCCCGGCTTTAAAGCCAGGGTTAGTCAAGCCTATCTCGCAGTAGGATTGTACCAAAAGTCATTTTTTGGTGTCATTCCTGCGAATGCAGGAATCTCCTAATAATTAGGAGATTCCGGGACAAGCCCGGAATGACATCAAATGAGAAAATCGGACTTTTGATACAGCACATCTCGCATTCGTGAATAATTCAGGATAGACAAAAATGTATCAAAAAAATCTTGCAATTTATTTAAAAAGTATTTACTTTATGACAATTGACAACTAAATTTCTGTTTAAATCAGGACTATTCAAAATATGGACGATCGGAATCACTACCGAACTATTGCTCAGGAACTGAATATTCGGGAGACTCAGGTTCAAAAAACTGTGGAACTTCTGGACAGTGAAAATACTGTCCCTTTTATCGCCCGCTATCGTAAAGAGGTCACCGGAAATCTGGATGAAGAACAGATACGCGCCATCGAAGACAGCATTCGTTTTTTTCGGGTGCTGGATG
Source organism: Candidatus Zhuqueibacterota bacterium (assembly GCA_014729735.1). Taxonomy (GTDB): domain Bacteria; phylum Zhuqueibacterota; class Zhuqueibacteria; order Thermofontimicrobiales; family Thiofontviventaceae; genus Mariaggregatimicrobium. Next base: position 2,711 of record WJJN01000373.1, on the reverse strand, counting down.
CTCGCAAAGAGACGGTTCTTAATTCCATTGAAAAGCAGGGCAAACTTACTGATGAATTAAAAGAGAAAATACTCGCAGCAACCAAATTGCAGGAAGTGGAAGACCTTTATCTGCCGTACAAGCCCAAGCGCCGCACACGGGCAACCGTTGCCAAAGAAAAAGGACTGGAGCCGTTGGCAGAATTGATGCTGAAACTGGAAACCGAGATCGAGGATTTCGATGAGTTGGTCGATTCCTTTATCGACGAAGAAAAAGGCGTAACGGACGCGGAAGAAGCGCTTGCCGGAGCCCGGGATATCTGCGCTGAGAATGTTTCCGATGATGCCGAAGTTCGCAAGGCGATCCGTGAGCATACGCGTAATAAGGGACTTGTCCACTCCGAAGCGAAAACCGAAGAGGGTATTATCAACTATGAAATGTACGCCGATTTCTCGCAGCCGGTTAAATCGATCCAGCCATATCGTACGCTGGCAATTAACCGGGGAGAGCGGGAAGGCATTTTGCGGGTGACAATAGATATTCAGGTAGAAGAATGCATCGCGATCATCGAGCGGATGTATATCACCAATGAAAATTCTCCATTTCTGGATCATTTAAAAAAGGCAATTGTCGATTCATATAACAGACTTATTGCGCCATCCATCGAGCGGGAAATCCGCAGCGAGTTGACGGAAAAGGCAGACGAGCATGCTATCGATATTTTTGCGAAAAACTTGCGCAATGTGTTGATGCAGCCGCCAGTGAACGATGCAACAATTATGGGCATCGATCCCGGTTTTCGCACCGGCTCGAAAGTGGCAGTCATCGATGCCACAGGCAAGTTTCTTGAAGGGATCACGATTTATCCCCATGAGCCGCAAAAGCAGTGGAATAAATCGAAACAGATGCTGCACGCGATCATTAAAAAGCATAATGTGCAGGTCATCGCCATTGGCAACGGAACAGCGTCGCGGGAGACGGAAGGGCTGGCAATCGAGCTGATCGAGGAAAGCGAGACCGATCTGGCGTACATTATCGTGAATGAAGCCGGCGCGTCGGTCTATTCGGCGTCGAAGCTGGCGAAAGAAGAATTCCCGAAGCTGGATGTATCCATGCGCGGGGCAATTTCCATCGCCCGCCGGCTGATGGATCCGCTCTCCGAGCTGGTGAAAATCGATCCGAAATCCATTGGAGTCGGCTTGTACCAGCATGATGTGAATCAATCAAATTTAAGTGAAATGCTGGACCGGGTTGTGGAATCGTGCGTGAACTTCGTCGGCGTGAATTTGAACACAGCATCCAAAGCACTGCTGCGCTATGTTGCCGGAATCAACAGCCGGTCGGCAGAAAATATCATCGCAATGCGCGATGCCGAGGGCAGATTTTCGTCCCGCAAAAAACTGATGGACGTCAAGGGGATGGGTGCGAATGCCTTCACGCAGTCTGCCGGTTTTCTGCGCATTCCCGAGGCTGATTACTTTTTCGATTCCACGGCTGTCCATCCGGAGTCGTATGACGCGGCGGAAAAATTACTGGGATTGCTGGAGCTGGATACGGTGACTGTTCGCAGGGATGGTTCTATTTTAAGAAAGCGGATCAAAGATAGAAAATTTTCCATCAAGGACCTGGCGGCGCGATGCGGCACCGGCGAGCCGACGCTGGAAGATATTATCGAAAGTCTCGCGAAGCCGAACCGCGATCCGCGGGACGAGTTGCCTAAGCCAATCTTCCGCCGGGATGTTTTGAAAATGGAAGATCTCAAAGAAGGGATGATTTTAGAAGGAACAGTGCGCAATGTCGTCGATTTCGGGGCATTTGTGGATATTGGTGTGAAAACCGACGGACTGATCCATCGCAGTCAAATGGCTCGCAGACGGTTCAAACATCCCACGGAAATTGTCAGTGTTGGCGACAATGTGAAAGTCAAAATACTATCTGTAAAACCCGAGGCTGGAAAAATCGGTCTCAGTATGTTATTTGATTAGGAAAAAACATTGAAAAAACTGAAAATATTCATCATTATTTTAAGTTTTTTCCAGATTATCATTGCCGGATGCGTAAAAGACGCGGAGCGGGACAATCCGCTAGATCCGAAGTCTGATCACTTCAATGATCGGGGTTCGATCCGCGGCAGGGTATATTCCTACTACCAGCCGTTTCACCCTCTCCGGGATGCCGATGTTATGATCAGTCCGGGTTATTACTGGCAGACAACAGACGAATACGGAGATTTCAAGTTTACTGACTTTCCGGCAGGCGATTTCACGATCTATGTCAGCAAAAACGGTTATGCACCGGATTCTGCTGATGTTTCTCTGGAGCCAGGCGATGAAGAATATTTTCAGTTTAATTTGAACGGATTGCCAGACCTGCAATCCAAGCAGCTCGCTATTGGTCACATCAGCCGCTGGTGGCCCACCAACGATCTTTATATCATGAAGACAGAAGTAGAAATCTCTGACCCGGATGGTGTTGCTGACATCCAATCCGTTCAGTTAAGCATCCCGGAATACGACATTTTATTGGATTTGAACCGTACTCAGAATCCGGCAATATTTTCACTGATGATGCATGAAGAAGATTTACCGTTGAACAGCGTTCATGAGCTTCTGGGATATCCGATGATGATTCAAATTCGTGATTTACCGGGATCGAATTGCACTTCCACCGCTTTTTACGCAGCCCGCGTTATCGAAGAAACACCGGTTCCTCTATCGCCGATCAGTCTTGCC
>WJJN01000372.1 GCA_014729735.1 Candidatus Zhuqueibacterota bacterium | reverse complement strand
CTAAATGAGATGGTGACGTTTCAAATCGGCAAAGGCGGACTGAGAACTGCTGTCGCCTATCCGGCATCGGCTAGTTTGTGCACTTTGTAATCGAATCGCACGGAATCAAAAAATTGAGAGAGCTATATCAACTTGAATCACAAACGGCTGAAGAAAAGCAGAATTCACAATCCTGGGAAATTTGCTTCGGAAAAACCGCTTTCCGTGATAGAAAAAGTGGCTTAACTGGCTGAAGCAGAGATAATTATCGAATCATAACCGGAGTCGCAACTTCATGGATATAAAAAGCTTAACAGGTGTTATTCCGCCGATGATTACTCCATTCAAAGAAAACGGCGATGTTGACTATGATGCGTTTTTGTTAAACCTGGAGAAGTGGAATCGGTCTGATTTATGTGGTTATCTTGTGTTGGGCTCCAATAGCGAAACGGTTTACCTGAATGAACGGGAAAAACAGAAATTGATCGAGTTGACGGTGACTAATGCCAGAAAAGGTCGTTTCATTTTGGCGGGAACCGGTTCGGAATCGACACGACAGACAATAGAGCTCACGAATCACGCCGGTGCTTTTGGCGCGCATGCGGCACTGGTGCTGCCACCATATTATTACATCAGCAAAATGACGGACGAGGTGCTCGTGACGTTTTACACCGAAGTCGCTGATAATGCGGATATTCCAATACTTATTTATAATGTTTCTAAATTTACGCATATCGAAATATCCGCGCAGGTTATCGGCGAGCTCAGCCGGCATCCCAATATTATTGGCATGAAGGACAGTTCCGGTAACGTGGCGCAGCTCATCGGTTATCAGAACGTGACGGCGCCGGATTTCAATCTAATGACAGGAACTGCTTCTATCTGGTATCCGGCGTTGAAACTGGGGGTTTCGGCAGGGATAATGGCGCTGGCGAATATTCTGCCAAATGAATGCATCGAGGTACGGAAGCAATTTATCGCTGGTAATGAATCTGCTGCAGAGGAGTTGTACCGCCGGTTGTTTCCGGTGAATACAGCAGTTACTGCGACTTACGGCATTGCAGGTTTGAAATACGCTGCCGATTTGTTGGGCTTCAAAGGTGGTTATGTGCGTAAGCCGATGCTAATGTTGATAGATAATGAAAAACGGGCACTGATGCAAATTTTATCGGAAGCAGGTGTTATACATTTTTAAGTTGACATTATTGTTTCAATTTTGTATATTAAATTTGCTATAATTTTATTGAGATTATCGCATGTATCTCTCCTGCACCTTGCTCTGATTGGATATTGTTCTCTGATACATTTTTAATGTTAAATTGCGTGGACACAGCATCGTATTCCGTCAATACCAGATGACATATGACAATTGCAATCAATGGAATTGATTTCTATAAAGCTCCAGGCAAATCATTTCACTTTGCTTTACTTTTTACCCCGAGAGTTCTGTTGAATCTGCCTCTGTAAAAATTTCCTGTCGAATGGTGCGAAATTTTGAATTGAATACATCGGAAAAAATAAACATGTCTGTTCAAGATCGAAATAATAAGGGTTTCGAAGCTCGGGAGACAAAATTCCGTGCCCTGGCAGAGAATTCCGCAATGATGATAGGCATCCTTCGTAACCGGAAGTTTGTGTATATCAATCGATACGCAGAAGAGGTTTTGGGGTATAGCAAAGAAGAAATACTGAAGAAGGGATTCAACCAACTAATCAATCCCAAGATCAGGCGAAAATTAATCCACAGCATTGAAAAGGATTTACGTAGCGGTCAACGCTCGGTCTTTTATGAAATTCCGGTAATTGCGAAATCAGGTGCAACAAAATGGCTCTATTTTAGTTTCGCACCATATACATACCAGGGGGAAGAAGCAATCATCGGGACAGCGATCGATATCACGGATCGCAAGCATGCCGAAACCGAACGGGATCATCTTTGCGAGATGCTGGCAGAGACGCCGGATATTGTTTGCAGATCAGACACAGACGGAAATTTGCTCTATCTTAATACTTCCGGGCGTAAGCTATTGGGTGTTGCTAATGGCGGGTCGCTCGGCGGCTGGAAGCTTTTAAATTTTTATCCGGAGTGGGCAGCGAAAATCGTCACGGAACAGGGAATTCCCACGGCATTTGAAAAGGATTCGTGGCGGGGAGAAATAGCCGTTGTCAATCAACAAAGGGAAGAAAGACCTGTGTCCCAAATAATTCTGGCACACCGAAATGAGCACGGGAATGTTGAATACTATTCCACAATTGCACATGACATTTCCGAACGAAAAGAGCGGGAGCGGGCATTAAAGGATTCATGGGAGCAATATCGAACGCTGGTGAGAACAACGCCAGATGCGATTACAATGACAAATTTACAGGGAATCATCACCTTTGCCTCTCCTAAAGCTGTAAAATTATATGGTTACAAAACGCATCAGGAATTGCTTGGCAGAAATGCTCTGGAATTCATCGAGCCTCCCGAACATGCGAGAGCACTTAAAAATATGCAACGAACCTTAAGGGAAGGAGAGATAAAGAAGACCGAGTATACAATGCTCCAGAGAGATGGAACTCATTTTATCGGGGAAGTGCGAGTGGCTTTGGTTCGCGATGCTAATGGTTCCCCTAAAGGAATTATCGCTACCACACGGGACATTAGTGAACGGATAATAGCAGATCGGGAGCGTTCTCTGTTGATGAGTCAATTACAAAATGAACGGGCTAAATTAGAAACGATTATCGAGTGTGCTCCGGAGGGGATTGTGGTATGCGATGAAGAAGCCCGGATTATTATGGCAAATGCGGTCGCAGAAAAATTATATTATCGCCCCATTCCGATGAGGGAGAATTTTGAGAGCCATGAACGCCTCTCTATTTGCAGCAATGATGGTGCGCCTATTCCTGCGCGGGAATTGCCGCTAACACGGGCAGCACTGGATGGCGAAAAGATCATGGATTATGAATGTTCCGTACTGCATCCGGATGGTCGCTTAATATATTTATTGGTGAATGCGGTGCCGATTTATGATAATGATAACAACATATCCGGAGCCATCGGGATATTTCAGGATATTACACGGCACAAGGAACTGCTTCATGATTTGATGAAAACTCATGATATGCTTGAAGAAAAAGTCGCAGAACGAACAACAGAGCTACGAAACGCAAACAAAGCATTAAAACAGGAAATGCGCGAACGCCGCTTTTATCAAAACAAGCTGAGAGCACTCACTTCTCAATTGATAAGCAGCGAAGAAAGGGAACGCCGGCGCATTGCCACAGGTTTGCATGATGATATTGTTCAGGAATTGATGATCGCGAGAAACCGGCTCACCGAAATGATCGGGAAGCAGGAATCATCAGCTAACCGTGAGGATCTTGAAGGAATAAATGAATTCGTTGCAAATGCAATTGCCAAAACCCGAACACTGACATTTGAAATCAGCCCGCCTGTTCTGTATGAATTAGGTCTTGTACCGGCAATTGAATGGTTTGCCGAAGAATTTCAGGAAAAGTACGATATTAAAATAATTGTAAAGCATACGGGCGAGATTTACAAAATCGATGAAGAGATTCGTAATGTCATGTTTCAATCAGTGCGCGAGTTGTTCTCCAATGTAATTAAACATTCAGCAGCGCATCTGGTGAAAATCAATATCAAGGAAGAAACGGATAAAATATCTATTGAATTTATGGACAATGGCAAAGGATTTGATTCTGCCGAGGTTTTTAAGTCCATCGATAAACTACGCGGATTCGGTCTGTTCAATGTGCGAGAGCGACTGGATTTTCTTGGCGGAAAATTTTTTCTTGAATCAAAGATCGGCAAAGGAACCAAAATCATTCTAAGAGCACCTTTATCAGTGAAGTCATGAAAATTCTTAATTTCGAAATGAGAATTTGTACCCTGGCGAAAACCACGGGTCACGCATTTTAAATAAAGAAGCATTTGTGTATTATGTACGGAAGAATGAAGGAGAAGGGAATGACTTTCAAAATACTTTTAGCTGACGACCATCAGATCATGAGAAGCGGACTTCGCAGCCTTTTGGAAAAGAAGTCCGATATGGAGGTTGTGGCTGAAGCTTCTAATGGCAAGGAAACCATCGAATTAACAAAAGAGTTGAATCCGGATATCGTGATTCTGGATATTAGCATGCCGGAATTAAACGGTGTGGAAGCTGCGCGTCAGATAAAAAAAATCGACCCGGATATCAAAATTGTCATTCTGTCTGTGCATTCTGACAAACGCTTTGTCAGAGAAATGCTAAAAATAGGTGTCGACGGCTATTTACTGAAAGACAATGCGTTTCAGGATTTAATGAATGCCATCGACACGATTTCTGTGGATAAAAGATATTTATGTCCCAGCATCACCGAAGGATTGATAGATGAATATGTGCACCACGACGCTGAGGACACGGATTCAATCTTTGCATCCTTGTCTGATCGGGAACGGCAGGTGCTTCAGTTGGTGGTCGAAGGTAAATCGACGAAGCAAATTGCTGCCGACATTTCCGTGAGCGTGAAGACAGTGGAAACACACCGGAAAAATATCATGAACAAATTGCATATCGATAACGTCCCCGAACTTGTGAAATATGCAATTCGCGAAGGGCTTACCGAGCTGTAATAAATCGCTTCGAATTCAGCAGATCAAATATACCCTCTATGTTAAAACCATAAATGTCCTGATTTCCGGTTTTTCGTAATGGAAAATCAGGAATTCCCCAATTGATTTATTCCCTAAAAAAGTTAAATTCTTTAACAGATGTCGAATTAACAGTTAAACAGTTAGTGAGTATCAAAAATGACCCAGAAAGTTTTAATCGTGGACGATCATCCTCTCGTTCGTCAACAATTACGGAAAATTGTTGAAAATATCTCGGATGTTAAAGTCATCGGAGAAGCTGAAAATGGCAGGATTGCAGTTTTTCTATCGAAGAAAATGAAGCCTGATATTGTGATTATGGACATCAGCATGCCTGTGATGAATGGTGTCGAAGCGACCAGGGAGATAATGAATCAGACCCCTGTGATGAAGGTTATTGCGACATCGATGCACTATCAAAAAGTTATCGTAGATAGCATTCTCAGTTACGGGGCAGCGGGGTTTGTACTAAAGGAGTCGCTCACTTCCGAATTGGCAAGAGCTATCGAAACTGTAAATAATAATAATGTTTACATGAGTTCCAGTATCGAGCGCCAGGCTACTTACGTCAGCCAATAGCCGGAAATGGGCGGAGTCAACGATGATGAGATTTAGTATTTATGATTTAAAAATTATTAAGGAAGCCAATATGCCGGCAACTATCTTGAAACGCCAGATTTCAAATATGCTGCAAAATTCGGAAATCTGTCAGGCAAACGTGTTACGAATCGATCCTGAAACTGGTGAATATCAGGTAGTATTGTAAGGCAAGTTGATAAAAGAGGATAAAAGTCACCTGCATCTACAGTAATTAAGTAGATCAAAGGAGCATCGCATCAATGGGATCCAATTTTAAGAAGTACCTTGATTCGCTGGACATGAATTATGTTACATATCCGGCAGAT
>WJJN01000371.1 GCA_014729735.1 Candidatus Zhuqueibacterota bacterium | reverse complement strand
GACGGCAGAGAAATTCATGTTTATATAGAAGACCGGCTGGTTTTTGATGAAGAGCGAAACATCGTGGGCATCCGTTCTACTGTTCAGGATATTACGGATCGGAAAAAACTGGAAGATGAGTTATTCAAAATTCGCAATCTGGAATCCCTGGGAACATTCGCCGGCGGCATTGCGCATGATTTCAACAATATCCTGACCGGAATTATGTGTAATTTATCTCTTGCAAGAGTAATCCCTTCCTCGGATAGAGAAGAAATGAAAAGTGTTCTGAAGGATACAGAATATGCGGCAATGCGAGCGAAAGACCTGACGCAACAATTATTAACGTTTTCCAAAGGTGGTGCACCAGTCAAGAAAACCGTTTCAATCGGCGAACTGATTAAAGAATCCGCATCCTTCGTTACCAGTGGATCCAATGTGAAGTGTGTTTGTGACATTCCGGATGATTTGTGGCAGGTGGATATCGATAGAGGACAGATGAGCCAGGTCGTCAGCAATCTGGTCATCAACGCTGACCAGTCTATGCCTGCCGGCGGAACGATTCGGATATGCGCGAAAAACACCGACTTGGCACAGGATTCCCATCTCCCCCTTGATCCGGGTCAATACATTAAAATTAGTGTCATTGATAAAGGAGTTGGAATTCCTGAAGAATATTTATCTAAAATTTTTGATCCCTATTTTTCAACAAAACAAAAGGGCAGTGGTCTCGGGCTGTCTATTGTCTTTTCAATCATAAAGAATCATGATGGATTTATCACTGTGGATTCCACACCGGGAGCCGGCACCACATTCGAGATTTATTTACCTGCGGCGGAGAAAGAACCGATTTCCGATGCAGAAACAAAAAGCAACCTGGAAAAAGGACACGGGAAGATCCTTATTATGGACGATGAAGAAAACGTACGCAAAGCTGCCAGGAAAATTATCCGACATTTAGGCTATTCGGTACAAACCACAGGTGATGGTAAAGAGACTATCGAACTTTATAAAAATGAAATGGAAAAAGGTGCACCTTTTGATGCTGTGATCCTCGATCTGACAATTCCCGGTGGTATGGGCGGAAAGGAAACCGTTTCTCGACTGCTTCAGCTCGATCCGGATGCCAACGTCATTGTCTCCAGCGGCTATTCCGATGATTCTATTATGGCGAATTACGCCAGCCATGGATTTTCCGGCGTAATCGCCAAACCCTACCGCATTCATGAAATGGGTGATGTGCTTCACAATGTTCTCCAACAATAATAAACCATTTTCCACAAGTCTATGATAATTTGCTTGATATTTGCATTGGAACTGATTATATTTAAGCTGAATTTATTTCCTGGCTACCGAGATCGACACAACCAATTTTCACAAGAAATTCAGATCAGCAGGGATGCAAAATGCGAAATCCATTTGACCGCTTGAAAATTAGTCTGCGCTTTAAAATTGCCATACCGTTTTTATTTCTTGTTATAGCAATGATGGGCACGGTGGCATATATTTTTACCATCCGGGAACTCGATCTAAGGGTGGAGCAGGTGAAACTGAGAATGGAGCAACTCGCGAATAATATTGCCACGATTCTTTCTGTGGAAACAGATGACTGGTCTGTTTATCAATCCTATCTTGAAAACCAGATTCGCCTGAATCACGATATCGTCTATATCGTTATTTTTGATGATGAAAATGTTTTAAAAGCCCATGCCCTGAATACGGATTGGATCGAGCTCGAGGATGAGAAAGATTTGACTCCGTTCGAGGAAAAAAGTATCATCATTCAGCTCGATCAACGTTTAATTGCCGAAGAAAGCCAGCGCGATCTGGAATCGAAATCCGTGCAGATTATTTCAGGTGACAGGAATTTGGGAACGGTGAAAGTCGGTTTCTCCCTGGTTGAACTGAATAATGAAATGCAAGCAAATTTAATCCGAAATTTGAATCTTGCAATTATTTTTATTCTATTGGCAATTATCATTTCTCTTTTTCTGAGTTACAAAATTGTGACGCCAATCCGCAAGCTAACATCTGCAATGGCAAAAATAACAAAGGGCGATTTGAGGCAGAAGGTGCAGATATATTCCGGTGATGAAATCGGGGATCTGGCGAGGACATTCAATTATATGACGCACGGATTGCGCGAAAAGAAGTTCATAGAAGATTTTTCGAGGGAGTTGGGATTTGTCGTCGAATTGCAAAAGATTGCCCGGTTAATTACAGAGCGTATTACAAATGCTGTAGATTCACAACGCGGCTATCTCTTAATCAGGGAAAACGTGCAATCGAAACAGGTGCAACTTGTCAGTACATATCCGGATGCTGGAATAGCGAGCACTATCATAAAATGTGATCCGGGATTACATCGCTATTTTTTAAGCGAACGCAAAAGCATTGCCATAAATGATGTGAAAATATATGAGCAGTTTTATGAACAACTGCAGGCATTCCCGGATGCCGATGAATTGTCACTAGTGCTGCCTGTTCTAACGAAAGAAAATCTGATTGGCATATTTATTCTGGAGAAGAATAGAAATGGAAAGGATTATTCGCAACAAGAAATCAATTTTTTACACACCCTCGTGGGGCAGGCAAGTTTTGCCATCGAAAGTGCGCTGCTGTATGAAGAATTGACCGAACAAGAGCGACTAAAGCGAGAGCTGGAAATTGCGCGAAACGTTCAGCATAGCTTATTGCCCCAGAAAAAGCCTGAAATTAACGGCATCGATGTGGATGGCATCTGTTTACCGGCAACCGAAGTCGGCGGAGACTATTTTGATTACTTTGCTCTGGATAACACCAGGATTGGTGTTGCTGTTGCCGACGTGATGGGGAAAGGAACTTCCGCCGCGTTTTATATGGCAGTGCTCAAAGGAATTATGATTTCATTGACACCGATATACTCCTCCCCCCGGGAGCTGTTAATTGAATTGAACAATCGCATTTACAATACCACCGGGAAGAATACTTTCGTTACAATGACTTATGCGATAGTGGATACGGCTCGTAAAGAATTTAATTTTGCCCGAGCCGGGCATTCGTCACTGTTATTTCATAATCAAGACGAAAATTCGGTTGAGATCTATACACCGGAAGGAATCGGATTGGGCTTGAATTCCGGTGATATTTTCAATAAAACTATTTATGAACAAAAAATTTTCTATCATTCCGGTGACTTGTTTATTCTTTACACCGATGGAGTAACGGAAGCTATGAGCGAAGAAAAACTCGAATTCGGTGAACAAAGACTGATTTCGATTGTTAAAGACAGTAATAACAAGTGCTCTGAAAATATCCGTGAGTGTATCATTCGCAATGTTCTCGATTTTGTTGGTGATGCAGCACAACATGATGATATCACCATGGTTACGGTGAAAGCACGTTGAGAAATGACTCGTCTGTTTTAATATTAAAGAGAGATGAGGGTGAGATCTATGAATATAAAATATAGCATAAAATTCATACCATTATTAATAATAATGAGTTTTCTCTTTTGCAGCCAATCAGAGGAACGGCGCAAGATAAAGCTTTCCAATGAAGGCTCTGTTTCAGAGCTGGATGAACAGATGACGACCACCATTCATCTGGAGCCGCAAAATCGCCGGTCAATTGCGGTTATGTTTTTCAAAAATCTCACCGGCGATGAAAATCTGGAATGGCTGCAACAGGGACTGACTGAAATGTTTATCCGGGCATTGTCTCAATCGAGTTCGATATCGGTCTTAAGCACCGATCGACTGATCGAGATTGTAAATCGGCTGGGCGAGAGTCGCTCGCCAAAGGACATCGATATGGATATAGCAGCAGTAGTTGCTAAAGAAGCAAATGTCGAGGCTGTGCTTGTCGGCAAAATTACGCGGCATAATAACGCACTGCGGATCAGTGTAAAACTGCAAGAGCCGAATAAAGGCATGATCATTAAAGAAGAAAGCGTCGAAGGACCCGGACTGGAAAAGATTTTCAACATGGTGGATGAATTAACGCAGCAGATCAAATCGGATTTGCATCTGGCACTGGAAAAAGAGCAAGCAGAGAAAGGAATTGCCGATTTATCCACAAATTCCATCGAAGCCTGGCGGCATTATATGGCGGGTGTGGAATACGGAAACAAAATGATGCATGTGGATGCCGCTGCAGAATTTGAAAAGGCGGTTGCCATTGATTCCACATTTATCTCGGCGTTGATTCAACTGGCTAACTCTAAAAAATCTCGAAAAGACATCGATGAAGCATACAAGATATTCGAGAAACTGCAGGGTTTGAAAGAAGGGGCTACAGATCAGGAAAAATATGAGATCGATTTGTTAGATGCGATGCTTCACGACAATTTCCAAAGGTATATTTCAATTTTAAAAGAGAAAGTGGAAAAATATCCGGAAGACCGGGAAGCGAATATCAGATTGGCAAATTTGTATTTCTCGCTACATAATTATGAACGGGCGATCGATTATTACAAGCGCATCATCAAGATCGATCCAAATTATAAACTGGCATATAATCAACTGGGCTACACTTATGCACATTGTGGGATGCACGAAAAAGCAGTGGAAATACTGAAGAAATACATGAAAATCGCACCGGATGAACCCAATCCCTATGATAGTCTGGGAGAAATTTACCTCTACCGCGGGGAATACGAAAAAGCAAAAGAATATTTTGAGAAAGCACTGGATGTGAACGCGACGTTTGATCATGCCTGGGAACATCTGGGAGCTACTGAAATGGATCAGGGGAATTACGCAGATGCATTGAAAATGACTGAGCTGCATGCAAAAAATACGAGAGATGAATTCCATCCGGAGCGCGTAAACTATGTCAGAGCCAAGATTTATTATTGTATGGGTAAATATGATGCAGCCATTCAGGAGTTGGAAAAGGATGTTAAAAATCCGGCAATCAAGAGAATTATGGCTGAATTACAGAGCAAAATTTATTTGAGCCGCGGAGATAAGGCAGCAGCGAGACAGGCTTTGGAAGAAAACTACGAGCAGTTACTGACTATAATCGAATCGAATCCCGGTCGGTCTTATCCAATAACAAATCTTTTTGTGCTATCCTTTAACCACGAAATAAATATCGACAAAACAATCGAGATCGTGGATAACTATTTAAGCGGTTCAGATGAATTGAATGATGCGGATAAATTACAATGGAAATTTTTTCTGTCACTGCTATTTATCAAAAAGGGGAATATTAATGCCTCCAACGCAGTTTGGGAAGAATTTTCTGTGGATGATATGCTCTTATTTTTAAGAGAGGTTCGGTCGATTAATTATTCGGATAATTATAAATACCATTTATATATGAATAAAGCCTATGCTGAAACTCCTGAGCATGGCTTGAGATTTTACGAAACTCTTATTTCCCGTTTGATGGAGCAGAATCTCAAGACTGCGGAAATAGGCTTCCGGCTTTGTCAGGCGAATTTCTATAAACGGATCGGGAATGAGGACGAGGTAAAAGATCAGTTAAAAATTGCCGGGATGCCAGCCGAGGATAAATGGATGCTCATCGGTCCTTTTAAAAATAAAAATGGTTTCCACCGTGAGTTTATCGATGAAGAAAATGCTTCCATTCGGAGCAAAGTGAAAATTGCTGATGAATCATTGACCTGGATCCGTTCTAACGATGGTATTCACGACGGATTCATTAACATGGGAGAATTATTTGATCAGGATATCTGGCAGGTCGCTTATGGCTTAACTTATATAAACGCGCCCCGGGCAATGGATGTACAATTCCGCGTGGGTACCGATGAGTCTGTTAAAATCTGGCTCAACGATGAAGAAATTTGGAAATACAATGTTCATCGAAACGCTATTCTGGATGACGATGTGATCCGCGTTAAATTAAAACCAGGATTGAATAAGGTGCTGGTCAAAGTGTGCAATCGCATGGGCGACTGGGGCTTCTATTTCCGGGTGACAGATGAAAACGGGAACGGTATTCAGAATATTGAATATGTTGCAGCAGATAGCCAGGTATAGTTATGAATGCATCGACTGTCTTTACTAAAAAAAGCCCGACTGAAAACAAACAGTCGGGCTTTTTATTATTCATAAATTATCAGGGCTCACGACCTTCGTTTTTATATTAAACTCCGGCGGATCCTGAATATGTTTTTTTACCGCGCACAATTCAGCAGACCGAATGACCGCGTCTTTGTATTTCTCCGGGAAATCCGGTGGCAGCTCGATTTCCAATGATATATTATCGATCATGCCTTTTTGCCTGTCACGTTCCATTTTCTGCACAATGCGTATGCCGTCGGTATTCAGATCGCGCTGTTGACAAAAGTTCAGGATATAAATACCTGCACATGTGCCGATAGAGGCAAGAAACAGATCGAACGGAGCCGGCGCGGATCCCTGTCCTCCGGCTATTGAAGGTTGATCGGTTTTAATCGTAAATCCTTTGAATTTTGCATCGACTCTCTTCCCATTCGGTGAGGGAAATACTACTTCCATATTCATATTTTGCTTTCCTCTTTTATTAGTTGTCAGAATTAATAAGCAATTTTATTCTTTAAGATAAACTTCGTTTATTCACAATATTTGGTAATTTACACGAATTAAGAAATGAATCGTTCCCGAATCCCGCTCTTGATTGAATGTTCATTCAGAACTCTCAAAAACAGTGTCCATTTTTTTCGCGGTGACTTGAATTGCGAATTGCTTCACCGCGTTTTCATGGGTCCTGAAACGGACCCGATCCGGGTGTTTCATCATCCAGCGCAAAATACGACGCAATTCGCCATTTGTATCATACAGATGCTTTTCATGAAGCTCCTGCGGCAGAATTTCAGGATAGGAAAGCCGGTTCGGCAGTAGCGGATCACAGCCCGCAGCAATGGCTTCGATGACAGCCAGTCCCTGATTTTCGTGCAGAGATGTCGACACAACCACGTCGCATGCAGCAATTTCCGCTGCATACTCACATGCGTGAATATAGCCAAATCGTACGATGTTTTCTCTCAAAAAATCTTTGGCAGTATTAAAAATCGGTGGAACTTCAGAGTAGGACTTTCCCAGGACGGTCAGCTCGAAATTGAGTCCCTCTTCTTTTAATTCAAATAAAGTATGAAAGAAATCTTCCGGATTTTTGTCATGTTCCCAGCGATGGGACCACAAAATCCGAATGGGTTTGCCTTTACGGGGTTGCCGGTTCAGACGTGCCTGCTCGAATGGTTCCAATTCCAATCCCACCGGAATAAAAAGAGATCGCTTCCTGGCTATGTATTCAATTTGTTGCGGTCTGGGATCGGGGAGCACGTTCAAAAAAGCTGGCAGGGCTAACAGGAAATCTTCCAGATGAAAACGGGTATTCCAGATGATTTTGTGTGATGCGGCGATGGTCATGATATTTGCAAGCGCAAAAGCATAATCGCGTTCAGATTGTTTCTGTACCGGATAAGTCAGTTGATTTTCATGAAAATAGGAGCAGAGAAATTTTCCGTTAAACAATCCCGG
This sequence comes from Candidatus Zhuqueibacterota bacterium, assembly GCA_014729735.1. GTDB lineage: Bacteria > Zhuqueibacterota > Zhuqueibacteria > Thermofontimicrobiales > Thiofontviventaceae > Mariaggregatimicrobium. Next base: position 16,015 of record WJJN01000371.1, on the reverse strand, counting down.
ATCGAGACCAACCAACTCCGCCAAATTGACGTAATCGGAGACCAAAACCGCATCAAAGTCACGTGCGAATTGCCGAATCTGATCGATTATTATCAGGCTGCCTGCGCGCATTCGCCATTTCCATTTACGAGGAGGCAGCGTGAGTAGATGGATTTCGTGCCGACTATATTTCGCCCAGTTTTCCAAAAAGAGTCGATGTGTTTCGCCGAACCAGGGCTCGATTGCTAATATCCGTGACATTGTAATAACTTAGAAATTATGGAGTGCATCAGATGACTCGATGCACAATTCTACGCAGTCGACTAAAAAATTAATTCCAGATTATACTATAAATAAAAATGAGGCAAAAATCAATCTGTTTTTGCCTCATTCGTTTTGTTAAAGAAAATAAATATTCAGTTTATTTGGCATTAGTTTTTTGCAGCTTCCATTTTTCGGCGTTCTTCAACGATCTCTTCAGCCAGGGAGTAGGGGACAGCTTCGTAATGAGCGAAATGCATTGTCGCCGTTGCCCTGCCCGAGGTAATGTTGCGCAATTCATTTGTGTATCCGAACATTTCTGCCAGTGGTACTTCTGCCTTGCTGAAACGTGTTCCGTTCTTGGCATCGATGCTCAGAATTTTGCCCCGTTTAGAACCGAGGCTGTTGGAAACCGCACCAAGTGCTTCTTCCGGAGAAGCGATTTCTACTGACATCACCGGTTCCAGCAGCAGTGGACCGGCTTTTTTAAATCCGTTCCGAAAACACATCGCTCCAGCGGTACGAAATGCCATTTCAGATGAATCCACCGGATGATATGAGCCATCGATCAGGGTGCAACGTACATTCACCACCGGGAAGCCGCAATAAGGTCCCTTGCTCATCGCATCTAAAATTCCCCGTTCAATGGAAGGGATGAATTCCTTTGGAATGGCTCCGCCAATAATCTTGTTGATAAATTCGAAGCCTTTCCCGGCAGGCAGGGGCTCAATTTCCAGAACCACATGTGCGTACTGACCGCGACCACCGGTCTGTTTGACAAATTTTGTGTTTTCCGTGATGCGATACATAATCGTCTCTCGATATGCAACCTGCGGTTTTCCGATTTCCGGTTTCACGCCATGCTCGCGGTTGAGTCGATCCATAATGATTTCCAGATGGAGTTCGCCCATTCCGGAGATAATCGTTTCTTTGGTTTCATCATCCACCCTCACGACAAATGTGGGATCTTCTGTGGATAATGTTGCCAAACCATGCGAAAGCTTCTCCTGTTCCTGTCTGTTTTGGGTTTTTACTGCAACCGAAACCACAGGTGTTGGAAATTCGATTGCTTCCAGAACAATCGGACGGTCCATTTCGCAAATCGTGTCGCCGGTGGTTGTATCGGATAAGCCGATAATCACGCCAATCTCGCCGCAATAAATTGCTTCACGATCCACGATTTTATCGGCATGCATTTGCAATATTCTTCCGACTCGTTGTTTTTTGCCACGGGTAGAATTATAAACAAATGTACCAGCTTTTACGGTTCCTGAATAGACACGAACAAATGTCATTTTTCCCATATGCTTGTCTGTTGTGATCTTGAACGCCAACGCGGCAAAGGGCTCATCATCCGAAGGATGGCGTTTTGCGGAGCCATCATCATCTAATTTGATGCCGATTACCGGCGGTCTGTCTTTCGGCGACGGTAGATAATCGATCACACCGTCAAGTAACGGTTTAATGCCTTTGTTTTTATAAGCAGAACCGCATAACACCGGAATGATGTCAGTACGGATTGTGGCGTCTCTTAGCGCCTGAATAATCTCGGCTTTTGTCGGTTCTATTTCGGAGATGAATTTTTCCAGTAGTGCTTCATCCTGTTCCGAAATTTTCTCGATCAGGAATTTACGATATTCCATGGCAAGCTCCATCATCTCCGCCGGAATGTCGGTTTCACGGTGCGGAATTCCCAGCTCGCGATCACTGAAATAGACTGCCCGCATCCCAATCAAATCGATCACTCCTCTGAAATTTTCTTCTTTGCCAATGGGAAGCATGACGGGCACTGCATTGGCGCCCAGCATTTCCTGAATATCATTAACAACAGAATAAAAGTCAGCGCCAAATCGATCCATTTTGTTAATGTATGCAATCCTGGGAACATTGTATTTTTCCGATTGCCGCCATACGGTTTCCGACTGCGGCTGAACTCCGCCCACAGCGCAAAATAGCGCGATGGTTCCGTCCAAAATGCGCAAGCTCCGTTCTACTTCTGCCGTAAAGTCAACATGTCCCGGTGTATCGATCACATTTATTTCATGTTTTTTCCACTGAATGGTTGTCGCTGCCGAAGTTATTGTGATACCGCGCTCTTTTTCCTGCGGCATCCAGTCCATGGTTGCCTGTCCGTGGTGTACTTCTCCCACACGATGGATTTTACCTGCATAATATAGAAGCCGTTCTGTTAAAGTCGTTTTGCCTGCATCAATATGCGCCATTATTCCGATATTTCTTACATGCTCTAAAGGTAAAATGCTCATACGTCGTTTAGTCTCCATAAATATTAAATTTAAATAGTGATATGCTAAAAATTAAAAGCCTATAATATACGCTTTTTTTTGATTAATGTCAATAAAAAATTATTGTATCAATATTTATTCAATGTTAACTTCCGATTGAATTTGTGTTATTTTATCAGTAAAACCAATGGCTTAGAAATATAATAACGTAAACAAAAAAATGAAGGATTGGAAATTAGTTTGAACTGTTACTGACAACAATGGATATTGTTCCCTGATTTTTTAAAAACTATAAAATGTACCTGCTTTTCAAAAAAAAGTATTAACTTGAATTTTTTCCTTGACAATTTGGTTAAAATTTATTAATATGTAGTTAGTTTGTTACGCTTACTAACTAAATGCACCTTGCCTGAATATTTTTTATGACGATCATCGAAATATGACGAATAAACGATACAGTCGTAAATTGTTATTATCTAATCATCAATTTTCTTTCAATTGCTGCACCGGAATTGTAGATTCTAATACAGCCGAACCTCGAGTCGATAATTGAGCCTGAGTTTTATTTTTTGTTTGACATTTAGACTTTTTTTTAGTATAATCTATACATCTTCTTATGAACGTTATATCTGATACGAATTTCCGGAAATTGACTTTAGCGGTTAAAGTTCTATCCTACTTTCTGAATTACGCATAAGCGAATGGATGTTTATCGTTAAATACCAACGATGGAAAATTTATATATTAACAGATTGATAGATAGTATGATATTCAATAAGGATAGAGTAATTTTTATTAAAATTTCCGCAAATCTATCTTATCCTTCCAAATTGTTTAAGGACAACCATTGTACCCAACATCATAAAAACCATAGTATTTATATTTATAAAGTGAGGAGAAGTATCTTATGCGAAAGTTGACCTTCCTTTTTATTGCTGTCTTCATACTCGTGGCGAGTATCGCATTTGCCGGCGTGACTGGTAAAATAGCCGGCACTGTGATCGACGCTGAAACCGGTGATCCGCTCCCCGGTGCGAACGTCGTCATTGAGGGAACCATGATGGGAGCAGCATCGAATTTACAAGGACATTATGTTATACTGAATGTCCCTCCGGGAACATACTCACTGAAATGTTCCATGATGGGATACACCAGAGTGATAATGACAGATGTCCGTGTTAAAATTGACCAAACTACGACGATAAATTTTGAAATGGGAACAGAAGTTCTTGCCGGTCGGGAAGTGACGATCGTGGCAGAACGTCCCCCGGTAGAAAAGGATGTTGCTGCAAGTAAATTGACGATTACACCGGACCAAATTGAATCACTTCCTATCACAACAGTTACCGAGGCTCTTGGCTTGCAAGCAGGTATTACTTCAGGCTTATCGATTCGTGGTGGAGGTTCTGATGAAGCATTATTTATGGTCGACGGTGTGAGCCTTCGGGATACGAGAACCAATCAGCCGATCACCTCAATACCGTTAAGTGCAGTTCAGGATTTAACAGTACAAACAGGTGGTTTGGGAGCAGAATATAACAATGTGCGTTCAGGGGTTGTAAATTTAGTGACCAAAGAAGGAGATAAAGACAAATATAGCGGTACGATATCATTTAAACAAAGTCCGGCGACGAAAAAATATTTCGGTACATCTCCGTACGATCCGTACTCATACTGGCTACGTCCTTATATGGATCCTGAAGTCGCATGGACCGGAACAAAAAATGGTGCCTGGGATGAATATGAACAACGGCAATACCCGGCATTTGAAGGATGGAATGAGGTTGCCGAGCGCACCTTGCAGGATGATGATGCAACGAATGATTTAACGCCTGCCGCTGCTCAACGCATTTTTATGTGGGAGCATCGAAAAGAGGGGGATATTGACCAACCTGACTATAATATCGATGCCGGTTTTGGCGGTCCTGTCCCGTTTATCGGAAAAAAACTGGGTGATCTTCGGTTTTATGCATCATATCGAAGAGAAAAAGATATGTATCTGTTTCAACTTTCCCGGGACGGCGTGACCGACCAGAGCGGAATGTTAAAACTAACGGCAGATATTAATCCATCCATGAAGTTATCGCTGACAGGAATTTACGGCGAAACTTATGCAACAACGGAATCCCGTTCTGGCGGAACAAGTTATATGGATGGTGTACTAGACGTTGCCTATTACCTCGATCAATCCGGTTTTACTGTACCATGGAGAATTTATACGGATATTTACTGGTGTCCTACTTCACGATTTACAAACACGATTTCAGCAAACTTTACACATGTCCTCAGCCCAACGACATTTTATAAAGCAGTGCTTAAACGTGTGGGAGTATCTTATCACACATCACCGGGCCGATATCGGGACCTGGAAACGCAATATGAGATTTTTCCGGGATATTTTGTCGATGAAGCGCCGGTTGGTTTTTATGAAGAACCTGTCTTTGCTAAAGGTGATTATATGGGAATGGGGGGGGCTGTCAGTACATCCCGTGACTATAGTGAAATAGTAACATACTCGGCAAAATTTGACCTGGAAAGCCAGATCAATCGACACAACCAAATCCGAACCGGGTTGGAATTTGTCTACGATAGTTATGATATGGAATTTGGAATGGTCAATAAAGCATTGCCGGAAGGCAATAACTGGACGACTCTTGATGAGAATCCTTTCCGCTTAACCGCTTATATTCAGGATAAAATTGAATTCGAAGGATTTATTTCCACCATCGGACTCGTAATGGATTATAGCAATCCCAATGGTAACTGGTACAATGTGAATCCTTATGATGCGAATTTTTTCGGTCAAAATTATGACCCGGCTGAAGGAGATACGTTCCGGACAAAAGATGCAGAGTCCAGATTAACTGTCAGTCCGAGGTTGTCCATTTCGCACCCCATTACAGAAAATTCAAAGTTATATTTTAATTATGGTCACTATCGTCAGATCGTTAATTCTGAACGACTTTACAGAGTGCAGCGCGATATGATTGATAAACTTGACTATTTAGGCGATCCGACACTTCCGCTGGAAAAAACAGTTTCTTATGAATTGGGCTATGATCATGCAATATTCAATGATTACTTAATTCATCTCGCCGCATATTATAAGGATATCTCAGATCAGTGGTATTGGGTAAATTATATCAGCGCAGATGCGAAAGTCAATTATAGCAGATTAACCAGCAATAGCTATCAGGATATTCGTGGATTTGAGTTAGATATTTCCAAAAACTTTGGTCGCTGGATTACAGGTAAATTTAATTACGAATACCGTGTCGGAACATCAGGTTATTATGGCTTCCGTTATTATTACGAAAATCCTGCAGATCAAAGAGAGTATTTACGGCAGAATCCGCAACAGTCCAAGCCATTGCCGCAGCCAGAGATTAAAACCTGGATTGATTTTCACACACCTGAAAATTTCGGAAAAGAAATTTTAGGCCAGCAGCCGCTCGGTGGATGGCATTTTAACTTTATCGGACGCTGGAAAGCTGGTAAATGGGCTACCTGGAATCCGAACAGAATTACGGGTATTGAATATAATGTTCAATGGTCAGATTACTACAACGTTGATCTTAAAATATCGAAAACCTTTCAGCTTGGCAACATTGATCTAAAATTTTTCATGGATATTTATAACTTATTTAATTTTAAAAATTTCTCAGGTAATATTTACGGTGGTTCTTATGCCGGATTTACAGATATATATGATTATGATTATTATATGAAATCATTACATTTGCCAACAAGTATTACAGATGAACTCGAATACGGAAATATTCCGGGTGATGATAAACCAGGCGAATATCGAAAAACCGGTGTGGAGTTTCAACCAATGGAATGGATGGCAGATGCTGAGAAATTTTTAAATCCAAAAGAAGGCGTTATCTATTATGAGGCAGCAACGAAACGATACCTGGAAATGTCAGAAAACGGAGAATGGCTGGAAGTTTCCAATAAACGTATTGACAAAATCCTGGAAGATAAAGCTTATATCGATATGCCAAATCAAACGTTTTTAACATTTTTAAATCCGAGAAGCTTGTTTTTCGGTTTAACTCTCAGTTATCGTTTCTAATTATTTGAATCGGATAAAAAATAAGGAATTGCCATGAATCATAAAAAACATATTCTCACAATATTCATTCTATTCATAGCCATCTGTACTACCGGAAACATGGAACAGGTTTTTGCAGATGAAACAAAATGGATGGCAGTTGGAATGTTACACGACTGGTATTCCAGTGCAGGCTGTGAAATAGAAGTCGGGCGAACTCGTGAAATTCCTGATCAACTTGATGGATTACAATGGCCTGCGCAATTCAGAAATCAGGATAGTAAGGCTGCTAAAGCATTATGGATCGGTGCAACAAACTATTTTGATCCACTGAAAAACAAAACATATCCGCATAAGGTTGTCCATGTGGGACCTCGTGTTCTTGATGAAGAAAATGAATTTATGCCTGTGGAATTTAAAATGTATGGTCGTTTTGAAAGATCACGGGTGATCGTGGATGGAGTGGAAGCTGGCAAGCTTGATTATCTCGATGCAGTCGATGTAGTTGATCCAACTCTTGTCTCAGACCGCATGTTATATAATGTCGTGAATACATCCATTGGTATTACCGAGTACCGAAAAATATATGCATTCAGTCAGCAAAATCATAATAATTATTTCATTTATGATTATACATTTAAAAATACCGGCATTATTGATTTGGAAGGTACAACACACTCACAGACACTGGAAAATGTTATTTTTTACTTTCAATATCGATATTCACCGTGTAAAGAGGGAACCGTTTATGGCGATGGTTGGTTACCACAGTCATTAACCTGGGGCCATAGCACGATGAACGATGCCCGCAATGAAATGCCAAGCAGTGTTGATCCGCTCACCTGGCCTGAAAATGCACCGCCAAGAGTATTGTTTTCCTGGCAGGGTTTGCATTCCAAGGCTGCTTTTAGCACCATTGGCGGACCTTATGGAACAGAGGGCGGAGATGGTCATTTAGGCGCTGCACAGTATGTTGGCGTCATGACGCTCCATGCAAGTAAATCCGGGAAAGATGCTTCAGACGATCCGTTTCAGCCAACAACAACACAATACATTCAGTCTGATGAGAAAATTCTTTCTGATAATGATCAGTTTAATGAACCGAAGATGACAGAAGAGTATGCTGCCATGAGCGCGGGGCATCCGCCAATTCGAATGGCAGAAGATGTTGGTTGCCCAACACCGATAAATTGTAACGGTTACGGTGACACATACATTTATGCCGGTACCAAAGGCAGTAATCCTGGTGGTTATACACACACACAAGGATTTGGTCCGTATACAATCGAGCCTGGTGATAGTATTCGTCTCGTTGTGGCAGAAGCTGTGAATGGAATAAACAGAGACTTATGTTATGAAGTCGGTGCAAATTGGTTGAGCGGTGAAAACATGGTCCTGCCTGATGGTTCTACCACGACTGACGCTGAATTGTATAAAAATTCCTGGGTTTATACTGGTGAAGATTCAATTTTTCAAACGTTCTACCGGGCAATTGATGTTTTTGAAGAATATGAAAATACCGGAAACTTTAATATTCCGCAGGCTCCTCCTCCGCCAGACCAGTTCGAAATTAATTCAGGTGGTGATAGAATAACGTTATCATGGTCTGATAACGCTGATACCTGGTCCTCTGATCTCTGGACTTCAGATGTTGGTTATAGAGTCTATCGCGCGATGCATGTGCCGGATACAACTTTTGATTTAATTTTTGAATGTGGTACGGGTACTGATAATCCTACTGTTGTTCATGAATTTGAGGATAAAACAGCCCAACGAGGTTTTGATTATTATTACTATGTGACATCAGTTGATTTTGGCAGTATCGGATATGGTGACCGAATAAAACCTGGCGTTCTGCTTGAAAGCAGTAAATTTTACACAATGACTCTCGAACCAGCATATTTAAAACGTCCTCCGGGAAAAACAATGGATGATATTCGGATTGTACCCAATCCATATAATATTCGCGCCCGGGAAATACAATTCGGTTACAGTGCGCCGGACAGAGTGATGTTTTATGATATTCCGCCAATATGTACGATCAAAATTTATACGGAACGTGGAGATTTAATTAAAACCATTGAGCATACGAATAGTACCGGGGATGAAGAATGGAACCTGAATACGAAATACAGGCAAGTCGTCGTCAGTGGTATTTATATCGTTGTTTTCGAGACACCGGATGGAAAGAAAGCGATTCGAAAGCTAATTGTTATTCGTTAAATCTTTTCAATTAATATATAAAGGAATAAATCATGTCTATAATAAAGAAATTTACTGTTTTTGCTCTGTTGGGCATGTTCACGTTGCTTATCGTTACAAGTTGTGAAATTTACGAAGAGAAAGATTATGACATTTCTGCGCTTGATAAGCAAGGCTGCGAACTTCTCCAAGATTCAATAACAGTTGACATCTCTGCTGTCGATTTGACGTCATTTAATGAAGACTGGAATAACCAGGCGGTTTTTCAGAATGTCCCGCAAGTTATGGATTCACTTGATGCAAACGGGATTGTGTTAAATCAGGAAAGTACATGTTATGTGGTTTCTACTCCTGGCGCGCTTGATACGACTTACATTGACATTGATACTGATTTAAATTCGATTGTGCTATTTGTCAATGAATTTCTCCGGTTTAATTTCATTAATTCGGATGGCTCAATTCTGGAACCGGCAGATGAATCCTTTGATCCGGCGACAGTTTTTTATTCTGAATTAACGGCTCCGGAAGAGTGGGACGTCGATTGCAGTGAAATGAAGAACCGTGTCGTATATAATCTTGAGCAAACGAAAAAATTAATACAGATCATTAAGCCAGATCAACCCAGTACTCACAAATATCGTTTTGTATTTATGGCAAATCAAAAGTAAATTAAATGATCTGTAATGAAAATAAATCAGCTTTTGATAATGGAGGAGTTGTCATGATAAAAAGGACATTTATCGTCTTTAGTATAGTATTAATTGCACTCACATTTATTTCTATAAATGCGTATGCACAAAAGAAACTCGCGCAAACAGGTTTTCAGTTTCTCAGTGTGGGAGCAGATGCCCGCGCCGCAGCGCTGGGGGATGCTTTTACAACAATCGAAGGGAATTCCGGCGCCCTGTTTTATAATCCTGCTGGAATTGCCCGCACAAACAAATTTGTTGATCTCTCTGCAAATTACACCGATTGGATTGCGGATATTAAACATTATGCATTCAGTATGACTTTAAGTCCTCAAAACGGGAAATATGGTGTCTTTGGTTTAACTGTAATGGCTGTTGATTATGGTGATATCCAGGGAACGATGGTCTGGGGAAATTCCCAGGGTTATATTGACACTGAAATATTTCAACCACGGGCTTTCGCAATTGGTATTGGGTATGGCCGGTCATTGACAGATAAATTTTCAGTGGGTGGACAAATTAAGCAAGTCGCTCAGGATTTGGGAAAGAGTGTTGTACCTGACGAAGAAACCAAAAATAATGTCGCTTCCGCGATTGCTTTTGATTTTGGTACGATCTATCGAACCGGATTTAAAAGCCTCACCTTCGGTATGTCGGTGCGTAATTTTTCTGACGAAGTGAAATTTGAAAAAGAAGGTTTTCAGTTACCGTTGACATTTAAAGTGGGCTGGTCGGCAGATATGCTGGATTTCTTTTACGACGATCATGAAGAGCATTCTTTCGTTTTTTCTATGGACGCGGCGCATCCGAGATCATATCCCGAATATCTGGCGTTCGGGGGCGAATATACATTTATTGATATGTTTGCACTCCGCGTGGGATATGTATCAAACCAGGATGAATACGGTACTACACTCGGTTTTGGATTTAATACATTCGGATTACAAATTGATTATGGATATACGCCGTTTGGTATCTTTGACAGCGTCCACAGATTTACATTTCACTTTGCAAAATAGATAAATCAATGAAATTTGTCTGATACTCATGAGGAGATATCTAATGAAAAAGATTTTAATATCATTTATAATTATCCTATCATTTTCATTTATATGGTTCATGGCATGTGAAAATGATGTCCCCTCTTCAATTTATGATCCTGATGAACAGGGGGAAGCCACACCGGCTATATCAAGTATCACTCCGGCGGACAGCACGACAACCGGAATTGGAAATATTGTGATTTCAGGGAGTAATTTTTCTCCGGTTGCAGAGGAAAATCTTGTCTTCTTCAATAAAACACGTGCCAAAGTTGTTAGTTCAACCGAAAACGAAATTATCGTGGAATCCCCGATAGTTACAGGAGATTCGGTAGCTGTTAAACTTTCGGCTCGAAATTCCTACCATTTCAGCAATGATTATTTATATAGTCTTTTTGAAGCAGTATATGAGTTTGGCGGATTTGATGATTATACCGATCCCTATGCATTAGCTGTTGATAATGATGAGAATTTGTATGTCTCTATTGCCGGAAAAAAAATTGAAAAAGTATCACCAGACGGAACCCGTGAAACTTATGCAAATGTTCTTGTCGATAAATGTTCCGGCATGGTAATGGGGCCAAATGGCGATATTTATTACGCCAACATTTTACAATACATTTTCCTTCTTCCAGCAGGCGGTGGTCAGGATGGCATATTTGTCAGAACGCCCGGCGGTGTTCAAGACCTGGATTTTGATGCAAATGGTAACATTTTTTGTGGCGGAAATGGAAAGGAAATTTACTGGGTAAATGTGGCTGAAAAAACAAGCACCACTGTAAAAGAATATCCGTCAACTAACATCAAATCTATTCGTGTTTTTAACGGTTATGTTTATGTTGTCGGCGATTATGTTGGGACAGAGCAGGATCAGGTTAAGTTCGCTGTTTATCGAAACCAGATTTTGGATGCAGAAGGAACCCTTGGCGAAACAGAAATGGTCTTTGCTTTTTCAAATGAATTTCCAACGGCAATTTTATATTCCGTAAATTTTGATATTGATGGCATTATGTATCTGGGAACGAGTATGCCGGATAATGCGATTCTGAAAGTTCAGCAAGACGGTTCATATTCTGCGTTATATCCGCGTGTGATGAATGCCGAGACTTACGAAATGTGCTGGGGAAATGGTAATCACATGTACATCACCAGGCGTAATAAAGATGTTACTATTCGGAGAGTCCTTAAATTAAATATGTTTATACAGGGAGCTCCATATTACGGAAGACAGTAATTAAACAGAAGGGAGAATAATTTAGTGAAAAAGATTATAATCTTCCTGATCTTTTCATTTTTATTGATATATACAATATCTTATGCCGGGATTACAGGAAAGATAGCCGGACGTATTACAGATGCTTCCAATAATCAGGGGCTTGCCGGTGTGAATGTCGTCATTGAAGGCGAGCTAATCGGCGCGGCAACTGATATGCAGGGCTATTACACAATATTAAATGTGCCTCCCGGCACTTATTCCTTGAAAGCTTCTATTGTCGGATATACGGATGTAACCGTGAAAAATGTGAAAGTTGTGATTGATTTAACGACTCGCATTGATGTTGAAATGAGTATGGAAGTTCTTGATATGGAAGAAGTTGTCGTTGTTGCAGAACGACCTGTGGTTACAAAAGACGTATCCGCGAGCCAGATGAATGTTACATCAAAGACGATAGAATCGCTACCGGTACAAAAAATTGATCAGGTGCTAACGTTGCAGGCTGGTATTCGGGGTGATCTGGTCGTTCGGGGAAGTAGTTCTCGCCAGACTGCCTTTATGGTAGACGGCGTATCTTTGAATGATGAGCGGTCGAATACTCCATATATGGGGATCAGTCTGAGTTCAATCAAGGATGTTCAAATTCAAACCGGAGGATTTAACGCTGAGTATGGAAATGTAAGAGGCGGCGTTATCAATGTTGTCGCAAAAGAAGGTGACAGAGATAGATACTCCGGAACGATTTCATACCTCCATCGTCCGCCGGCAAAAAAACATTTTGGACCCGATATTTACAGTTCAAACACGTATTTCACCCGTCCCTATACCGATCCTGCTGTCTGTTGGACAGGCACGGCAAACGGCAACTGGGACGATTATACACGGAGACAATATCCTGAGTTTGAAGGCTGGAACGCTGTATCACTGGTCACACTCCAGGATGATGACCCGTCGAACGATTTAACGCCTGAAGGGGCAAAACGGCTGTGGGAATGGCAGCATCGTCGTGCGGGAGATATTACCAAACCGGATATCAATATCGATGCCGGATTTGGCGGCCCGGTTCCATTTATCAGCAAAAAATTGGGAAATCTTCGCTTTTTCGCTTCTTATCGTAACGGACGGACGATGTTTATTTATCCGCTTTCCAGAGATAGCTATGATGAAAATAATACCCAACTTAAATTAGTGTCTGATATTACACCCTCAATGAAATTGATTTTGACCGGAATGTACGGAGAGGTGCATTCTGTTTCTCCATACCAGTGGAAAACAACGCCCACAGGCAGTGTGTTGGATTCGGACTATGAAGTCGCTAACCTGGTAAACAAGAGTAGTGGAAACAGTATCCTGTACATGCCCGGATATTTCAGTCCGAGTTCGATATACAGGAGTATGTTCAGTGCAAAATTTACCCATGTCTTATCGCCAAAAACGTTTTATGAAATCAATTTAAAACATAATATTAACAGATATAATACATTTAAATTAGCAGACAGAGATACATCTGCGATTTATGAACCGGTACCCGGCTACTGGGTAGATGAAGCGCCATTTGGATACTGGGGTTATGGCTCAACAGGTATCGACGGAATGAGCCTTGGCGGCTGGATGAATCTGGGGCGTGATAATAGCGTTAATACAACGACAATGCTCCGTTTTGATTACACCAGTCAGGTGGATAATCGGAATCAGGTGAAAGCCGGATTTGAATTTGTATATAATGATTACAATATAAAATCGACTACAGAAAGCCCCTCCATGACAACATGGACGCGATCCATGGTTTATCAGATATTTCCATTTCGCGTTGGGGCTTATGTACAGGACAAGCTCGAGTTTGAAGGATTTATTGCCAATCTGGGATTCAGGATGGATTATTCCGATCCAAATAGCGACTGGTACGATTTGTCGACGTATGATGAACTCTTCAAGGAGGGATTCGGGGATGATATTGAAGAAGTAGCCCCAAAATCCGATACAGAGGCTCAGTTCCACATCAGTCCGAGGCTTGGAATTTCACATCCCATTACAGAGCAATCCAAGTTATATTTTAATTATGGGCACTTCTACCAGGAGCCAGCCTCATCATACCGTTTTCCTATTCAACGGGAATACAACGGGCTTGTTACGGATTTCGGTAATCCAAATATGGAACTTGAAAAGACGGTTGCTTATGAACTTGGTTATGCGCACAGTATTTTTGATCTGTTTTTAGTGAACATCGCCGCGTACTATAAAGATATTACCAATCAGCCAAACTGGATTTATTATGAAGATATTAATGGCGCGGTTCAATATTACAAAGCTGCCAGTAATAATTACGAAGATATCCGCGGTTTTGAAATTACGTTAACCAAGCGTTCCGGCGACTGGATTACCGGTTTTATCAATTATACGTATGAAGCCGAATCGTACGGCTATTTTGGTTACCGCCGATATTATGAAGATCAAAACGAACAGGACGAATATTTACGGTTAAATCCGCCATATCAGGTAAAGCCGCTTTCTCAGCCTTATGCCCGGGCGAGTATTGATGTTCACACTCCGTCAGATTTCGGTCCCACATGGCTGGGAATTAAGCCGCTTGAATTCTGGAATTTAAATATTCTTGCTGAATGGCGAGAGGGTGAATATGATACATACAATCCCAACAGCATTCCCGGAGTGATAAATGATGTCCAGTGGCGTGATTATCATAATGTTGATATGAGACTTTCGAAGACATTTAAAGTAAGCCGTTATGAGGTTCAATTCTATGTGGATGTTACCAATGTGTTTAATGCAAAACACATGAGTTATGCTGGTTTTTCCGATTATAACGGAGATTATCTGGATTACCTGAAGTCGTTGCGATTTTCATGGGAAGAAGGATCGGAAAAAGGCAATGACAGGGTCGGTGATTATCGTGATCCCGGAGTTGCTTACGAACCTTATGATCCCACGGATCCGACAAAAACTAAAAAAGATTTGCAGCGGATTCTTGATACAAAGGCTTATATCGACATGCCGAATTTGACTTACTTCGCGTTTCTAAATCCGCGTGATTTTAAATTTGGTTTGAAAATAAACTTTTAATATTCAAATTATTGGCACTTAATAACAGGTAAAATCAGATGACAAAACATTTTCAAAAAAGACTATTCTTATTTTTCATTGTAAATACAGTCTTTAATTTGAGTCAGATTAACCCGGCGAACGCACAGGTTGCTTCAACAAAGAAAAGCTATATTCGCATCGGATCATTGCAAAGTCATGTGTCTGCATATGGTTCTGAACGTGCCTGGAATAATTCGTATTATGAAGGATTGATCTGGCCTGCAAATTATCCGTTTCAGGATAACGCGGTTATTAAGCGATTCTGGATCGCGGCTCAGGATTTTACAGATGCCAAAGGTCAGCAGTGGGATGTGTACGCGAATTATTTTGCGCAATCTTATGTGGATGTATCTTTGTTCCCCGTGGAATTGAAACAGACCGCGAAATTTGAGCCGCCCACAGTTTATGTGGATGGATTTAATACCACTGCACCCTATGCCGGAGATGTTGAAGAAATTAATCCGGAACAGATCCCGGACCGGATTGTAACAAATGTCGTTAATACGTCTCTGGGAATTACCATGACGCGGCGCTTTCTTGCTTTTTCCCAGCAATATCATGATAATTATTTTATCAAAGAATTTATTTTCACAAATACAGGCAATGTGGACTATGATGACGACATCGAATTGAATGCACCGGTGAAAGGATTTCGTGTGAGTTGGGGAACCCGTTACAGTGTCTGTCGTGAAGGTTCGATGAAAATTGGCGACGGTCAATCCTGGGGAAAACATACGTGGGTTTCCAAACGAGGTGAAGATTATCCGGCACATATTGGTGATGTGATTACAGCGAACAATCCGATTGTGGAATGGATTCGCTGCGGATTTAGCTGGGCTGGTCAGGCTGCGAATAATAGTTATGATAATATTGGCGGACCGGATAAACAGCGCGATGGTCGATTATGCGCGCCGCAATTTGCTGGCGTCGCCTGTTTGCACGTTGATCAAAATCCGACGAATACGGTTGATGACCCGAATCAGCCAACAGCCTGGGGTTGGCATGGCGGAGACACTTATCCCTCGATCGGTAACCTGACAACATCGGATGAACCGAAAATGATTCAGCTTTACGATATGATGAGCGGAAATCCACACCTCGGACTTGGCGGCACAGACCGGATGGATGAAATATACATGGAATCCAACCCTGATCCCATGACTGTGCATAATGACGGTGGCGGTACCAACGTTTGGTTCTGTTATGGTCCTTTTGATTTGGAGCCTGGT
>WJJN01000370.1 GCA_014729735.1 Candidatus Zhuqueibacterota bacterium | reverse complement strand
TCCATTGTCTCGTAGCCATCCATTTCAGGCATCATTATGTCCATCAGAATAATGTCGATGTCTGTATTTTCCCTGAGTTGTTTTAAGCATTCTTTACCATTCTTTCCAATGATCACTTTCATTTTGTGTTGCTCCAATACGCTGGATATAGCGAACACGTTGCGCATGTCATCATCGACAATCAGTATTTTCTTCTCGCCTAAAATTGCCTCCCTGTCGTGCACCTGACGAATCATTTGTTTTTTATCTTCCGGCAAATTTGCTTCGATGCGATGCAGAAATAAAGATGTTTCGTCTAATAGCCGTTCCTTTGATTTTACTCCTTTCATGACGATGCACTCGGCGTATTCTCTCAACTTCTCATGTTCATTACTGGATAATTCATCTTCGGAATAAATAATGACCGGTACCTTGGGAATCGAAGTATCCTTCCGGATTTGATCCAGCAGATCAAAACCAGTCATATCGTCCAGCATAAGATCCAAAATCATGCAGTCAAAACTATTTGTTTTTAACAATTCGATTGCCCCTGATCCGGAAATGACATTTTGCGTTTCCACATCCCCGTTGCCAATTAGTTCGCTAATCACAGCGCCTTGACTTTTATTTTTTTCAACGACCAGCAGTTTTTTTACTTTTTTGGAAATTAATGCTTCGATCCGGTTGAACGTTTCTCCCAACTGCTGCATTGTGACCGGCTTGGCGAGGAAGCCAATCGCACCCATTTTCTTCGCTTCTATCGAATTCTCTGAAACCGAAATAAAAAGCACCGGAATATGTCGCGTATCGGGTTGGTCTTTTAAATTTGCCATCACACTCCAGCCATCGATTCCGGGAAGTCCTATATCCAGAATAATGGCATGTGGTTTATATCTCCGTGCTAACTCGATCCCGGTCTCTCCGTCGACTGCACATAATCCTTTAAAGTTTTTCTCTCGGGTAAGATCGAGCAAAATATTTGCAAATTTCAAATCATCTTCAATGATTAAAATCGTGCGATCCGAAGATGAAATCTGATCACGGTCGTCATCCAGAATATTTTCACTTGAAGAATTCGGTTCTGTAATCGGAGATTCCTGCGGGGCTTCCGTTGCCTGAACCGGAGTTTGTTCGATGGGCTCGGTATCCGGTTGCATTTCACCATTTCGAGCATCAGTCTCCCCATCTTTCAATGCTTTCGAATCCATGGGTAAAAGCAGTGTGAATGTGCTTCCTTTCCCTTTTTCGCTTCTCAAACGGATTTTTCCACCCAATAGCTTTGCGAGTTCTCTCGAAATAGACAAGCCCAGTCCGGTTCCCTGAATATTTTTGCTGGTATCGGTATCAACCTGTTGAAATGCTTCGAAAATTAATTTTTGATGCTCCGGTGACAGCCCGATACCTGTATCTATTACAGAGAAAGCAATCATATCAGAACTCGCGGGTTGTGATGTTTCTACAAAATCACCTTGATTCGGCTGCTCGATGCTGAGCCTCACCTCACCACCAGGTGTGAATTTAAAGGCGTTTGAGAGCAGATTTTTAAGTATCTGTTCAACTCGTTGGCGGTCTGTTTTTATTACCGAGTGTATGTCTTCGTCTATTTCGACTTTAAAATCAATGGATTTCCCATGAGCCAGATGCTGAAAGCAACGCTTGAGACTGTCTGCAAGTTCTTTGATTTCCACATCTTCAAATGTGACGTTCAGCTTACCAGCTTCCACTTTGGATAAATCCAGAATATCGTTGATCAGATTGAGCAGATCCGTACCGGAAGAATGAATGGTTTTGGCGAATTGCACCTGCTTGGGGGTTAAATTATTGTCTTTGTTCTCAGAGAACAATTTGGACAGAATGAGAAGGCTGTTCAGCGGTGTGCGTAACTCATGAGAAAGATTCGCCATAAATTCGGATTTGTATTTACTGGTTAATTCCAGGTCTTTGGCTTTGATTTCGATTTCCTGCCGAGCCAGTTCCAGATCAGCATTCTTCTGTTTTATTTCATCGTGTTTTTTCTCCAGCGCATTGGTTTGATTTTCCAATGCATCGTTGGTTTTGCGCAATTCTTCCCGCTGCTTTTCCAGTTTTAGCTTCGAATCTTTCAAAGCAACTGTCTGTTGTTCCAATTCCTGATTTGTACGTTGCAAAATTTCTTGCTGACTCTGCAATTCATTTGCCTGGGTCTGGGTCTTTTTCAGCAATTCCGTAATCCGGATGCGCGAACAGGTAGAGTTGATTCCAATGGCTATATTTTCTGCTGCCTGTTTCATGAAATTCTGTTGAAAAGTTGTGAACTCTGAAAATGATGCCAGTTCGATCACACCGCAAGCTCTATTGTCGTATATAAATGGAACGAGCATCAGATTGCGAGGTATACGCTGACCCAGTCCCGAGCGAATAAAAAGATAATCATCCGGTACATTCGATATTAACATAATGCGCTTTTCCAGTGCGCATTGACCGACAAAGTCTTCTCCAAAGCGGAATTTACAAGAATGATTTTCGCCAGTCGAGTACGCATAACTGCCCGTCAGGTGTAATATATCTTTCTCGTCTGCCAAATAGATCGCACCGACCTGCGCACCAATGTACGGTGTGATATGCCGAATGATATTCTGCGACAGCGACTCCAGATCAGTATCACCACGCATCCGGTCATTCAATTCACTGATGCCGGTTTTGAACCAGTTTTCTTTTTTGATCTTCTGCTTCGATTTTTTGATCTTTCCAATCATTGAATTGAAAGCCTTGCCAAGCACTCCGATTTCGTCCTTGCTTTCAAATGTGACTGCCACATCGTCATTTCCATTGGCGAACTCATCTGAAACATCTACGATTTCTTTCAACGGCAGCGTAATCGACCGCGCTAAAATAAGGGAAAAGCCGCCTAGAAATAAAATACAAAATATAATAATGGACTTAATCATCCTCTGGGATTTATGAAAATTATTGCGGGCTGAAGAAAGCGCAGTGGTGATTTCCTCACGCTCGTTTTGTCGTGCCCTTTGTAATTGAATTTTTATTTCTGTGAATTTTGAAAAGATCGTTTTCTGAGCTTCGATTAATCCTTCTCTGCTTTCGTGATTAATGAACTGTTGCGCAGTGCCATGAGCCAGCGCAAAGTAATCCAAAAATTTGCTTTTTAAAATATAAGCTTGCTCATCTCCCAGGATGGAATTTTGTCGTGCTTCGCTCAATTGTTCGATAAAATATTTATTTAGCATGTCGTTTTCTGCCAATTGCTGCTCGTTAGAAGTGGCAATCGCATCTTGTACGTGACGATGAATTGTATTCAAAGCTAATTCAAGATTCCAACCCAATTCCAGAGAAGGGTAATAACCGGACTCAATTTGCTTTAGTAATTGATCGCTGCGGTTGTTTAACATTTGGTTTTCAAAATAAAGCCCAAGAAAGGCGATCATTGCAATAAAGGGAAGGAGTAATATTTTGTATTTTATTTTAAGATTTTTCAACATAACTGAGTTTAAATTAACTAACAGTATCTCATGGGCAGATAGATTAGGCTCTTTGATTAAATATAATTATACTCTAATATTATCGCTATTTATATGAAATACTTTAGAGTGATTTTATGTTGAAAAAAACGATTAACTTGGATTCAGCAGGTTTTCGAAAATTGAGCAT
>WJJN01000369.1 GCA_014729735.1 Candidatus Zhuqueibacterota bacterium | reverse complement strand
TGCCGGCGGCTTTACATTTGAAGATCAGATTTACAAGGGACTGGCGCTGGGAGCGCCGTTCGTGAAACTGATCGGCATGGCGCGCGGTCCGCTGGCTGCGGCAATGGTGGGCAAAACCATTGGCAAGAAAGTTAACGAAGGAATGCTGCCGGTGTATGTCGAGCGCTTCGGCACGGAAATCGATGAAATTTTCGTGACCGCGGCTGATCTGCGCAACGAGCTGGGCACAGAGCTGTTCAAAGAGCTGCCAACCGGCGCAATCGGTTTGTACACCTATTATGAACGGCTGGCGCAGGGACTGCGGCAGTTGATGTGCGGCAACCGTAAATTCTCATTAAACCATGTCCAGCGGGACGATATTGCTGCGCTTACTCACGATGTTGCAGATGTCAGTGGAATTACGTACATTAAAGATGTGGATAAAGAAGAAGTTGATAGAATATTGGCATGATGCCGAAGTTTTCGCATTTAAAAGTGATATTTGATGAATATATTTTTAGTCCCGAAGACATTTGAAGTTATGTTTCAGTCGTCCCTAGCGGGACTCGATTTCTTTTGTTTTTCTTTCTATTTTCAAATGTCCCTCCGGGACATGTTGGCATAAGACGTATTGGGTAGAATATTGAAATGGTGTTCATCTGATTGAACTTGTCCAATGTCTCAGAATCTTCATTCTGAAAAACAGAGCGATGAAAAATCTTATACCATTGGCGTGAGATTCTTTATCCCTTCGGTCGTTCAGAATGACATTTTCGCGAGCTTCAATGGTTCCCGGACAGACTAATAAATGAGCACCATTCGATTTTCCAAAGCTTAAGTAATTTAGCAAAAATAGCTTGAATTTCTCGATAAGAGTATTATATTAAGAATGAATCTAAAAATTCTTCTGTCATGAAGATTTAATTTATGAGTGTGCAGGTTGTAGAAAAAGTCGGTGATGTGAAAATTTACGGAAATGGTCAGCCTGGCGGGAAAGGTGCTGGTCTTGTACGAATTAATGAATGTAACATCCCGACAACCCACAAATTAAGAACCCGGGTGCTGTCCACTATTTTCTTTGATCGGTTTATCGAGAGAATCCAACAGTTCGGCGCTGAGGAAATTACGCTCATCAAATCAATTCTGGAAAAAGTGGGCGATATGCCAATTAGCGTGAGATCATCCGCCACAAACGAAGCCTGTCTGTCACCGGAGGGCATCGGATCGGTTCACGCCGGGGAAAACACATCTTTCATGCTTCCGAATAATCATCCTGATTTTTCCGTCCGACTGGAGCAACTGAAACTGGCAATTTACAATATTTATCTGGATTTCATTAAGAAGCAGCCCGCTGACAGCTCGGAAAAGATGGCGATTGTCATAAATCCCATCTGCGGTGTTACCGATCAAACATACGCCGGACCGATCTATTATCCCATGATTTCCGGAATTGCGAATTCATTTTTTCCGTATGCTCTGAAATCACAGAATCCGGACGAAGGATTTGCCCGCATCGCGTTTGGACACGGGTACGCCACTGTGTTCGACGATTTCCCGGTCATTTCCATGGCAACCATCAAAAATCCGTTGCCGGTTCAATTACTGGGAGAAGGACAGGCGTTTTTCTATGCGCTCGACATGACAAAAAATGCAGGGCTGCGCGGCGAAGAGCTGGAGACGATGCGCAAGCTCAACATTCGCTTTGCCTCGTATTTCAACCATAAAATTTTAGGAGTAGCTAAAAACCGGATAACGCTGGAGCCATTGATAAAGTACGATCATTACGCCTTTAAGAGCAATCTTCTCAAAATAATGGAAACGATTTCATCCCGAATTTCTTCACATTATCAAATCGAATTTGTTTTCAATATCGAAAAAAATCAGCAGCCGGATACGCCCGGCGTTTTTCATGTAGTTCAATTAACGGAATTGCCTAAACTGGATTTCGAGAAAATACGAATTCCTGAGAATGTGCATCATACTTATTTATCAATAAAGAGTCTGCAAGGTCATGGAATCAAACAGGGTATAAAATCGGTAATTGTGATTTCACCCTTTATATATTCGCGGGAAATGCACGATTCTGTTTTAAAGCAGATAACAAGTCTGAACCGGGAGATGAAGCAGAGAAATGAAAATTATATCATCATCGTTCCGGGCAGACTTGGCAGCAAAAATCGCAATTGGGGAATTCAGTTAGAATACGCCGATCTGGATAATGCGGTTGCTATTTTCGAGTATGGCGTGGATATCGAAGGCAGGGCAGAGCCAATCAAGGAAAAAGATGATATGACCGGCGGTATTTACGGCAGTCATTTTTTATATATGATTCAGGGGGGGCATGATGAAGAACAGAAACGACTGAAAACCAGAATGTATGGCACACAGGGGACGCACTTCCTCACAAATCTGATGGGCAATAATATTATCTACGGCTACATCGCTCCGGCACAGGATAAAATCGATCCCTGGTTTTTCGCACCACCGAATGGCGAGCAGCCAGCATACGTATTGAGTTTCCCAAAGCCGGTATCCATTTATGCGGACTCAGCGAATCAACAATGTGTCGTCATAGCGGAAAATGAGTAGTATTTAATGAGAGCAATATCCAAAACTGTGGAAGCGCCTAAGAAGCGGATCAAAGAATTCAAATTCGTTCCGCGCATTATTAATCCGGTTAAATGTGACTATGCGTTGATTTTTTCGGCGAATAAGGAAGTGCACCGGGCGAGGGAAGTTCTCACTCAAAATATGCCCTGGCTTAAAGTCAAAATTTTTTCCAATCCCTTATATGTCTCGGAATTTAAAACCGACCGGGCAGCAGTGTATATTTTTGACGATGCCGCGCTTTCGTTTGTTGATACTGAAAAAATCCGTCAATATAACAAAGATGCGGTTATTGTCCTGTTGTCATCTGATGAATTGATCCACTGTTCACCGCCGGCGGTTGCAAAAGAACAAGTTCCATATAGTCAGAAAGCGGACCTGATTTTTGCAATCGACCAGGACGAGTTGTCGCCACATAAGATTATCACATCGGCTGTTCGCTGCGCCGAAGATATGCTGAATATCGAGAAATACTCGCGAGCGCGGCGGTTCATTTTTCTAATCGTAGATGACGAACCGCGATGGTACTCACAGTTTCTACCGGTACTCTATGATATTGTGGGACAAAGAGCAGATGTGAAAGTAACCCGAACCTTCGAGGAATCGCTGGAGTTTTTGTTCGGAGTCAGAAATGAGAAGGAAATCCCGGAACAGCGGTTCCGTTCAACCGGACGGGGTGACGATGTGATATGCGTAATCACGGACATGTTTTTTCCAAAAGGGGATGACCTGAATTGCGACGCCGGTCGAGATCTGTTCCGGCTGCTCAATAAATACTACCCCCGAATCCCGTTAATGATTGCGTCGAAGGCTAAAGAAGGATATGATCTCAAGAATTTTGCATTTATCATGCCCAAAGGCGATTCCGGCAGTCTGCAAACTCTGCGCGGTTATATACACGATTTCACCGGTATGGGTGATTTCTTTATCCGCAGCAAAACCGGAAAGGTTATCCATCGCATTCGGAATATCTATCAATTATACAATATTCTGCTAAAAGCAGACGAAGACTCGGAGCAGGGACGTGAGCTGCGGGAGTTGCTGGAATATTATGGCAGGAAAGATTTCTTCTCGACCTGGCTTTACATGCATGGATTCAGGGAGCTTGGTGACAAATTGCGACCACGGCAGGATACCGGGCGTCGGATGGTCACAACTCTTAAAAGAAACATCAAACGGGAAATATTAAGAATGCGCTGTACTCCGTTACAAATAGATGGCAAAAAAGTATGTAATTTAAATGACCTATTAAATATGTTTCGTACGATTGAACCCGAAAAGATCCAGCAATATTCAGACAACGACATTTTTTCCTTATGGTTCGACCGGAAGGGCTACACCGAATTAGCGGAAGAGTTTCGCCCGATTCATGGCAGCGGACCAGAGTTGATAGATACTTTGAAAAAATGTGTGGAAAAATGGATTCATAAGTACGAAAAAGAACCAATTGTTTAACGCACAATTTATGGAGAAACAGAATATGGAGCAATGGGAAGAAGCCTCAGAACAAACAGGCTTATCAATTGCCAGTTTAAAAGAGATTGAAAAACAGATAAAGGAGCGCGGCAATTTTTCAGGAGATCGCATAAAAAGCGGAATTTACATGTTCTGCTGCAAGCTTGGTATGAATCGCTACTATTTTAAAACAACACCTCTTGAGATGATTGCCAGACATATTGAATCGATATTAGCGGCAGAAATTATTGCCATAAATCGCGGCAGTACCCAATTGGATGTGGATTTCGTGAGCGAACGAGAAGATTCTGCAATGTATCTCGTGAACGACGATCATGAAAAAGCCGTTGAAATCGAACGACGCCTCGAAGTGCGATTTCCGCACTACCGGTTTCAGAGTTATCGTTCACCGGGAATCGATCTTGAGTCCCATTTTCGAAGCTACTTTGTAACGTTACCGGAATATGCTATGCCAGACGCTCCTCCCACGGAAGATGATATCAACAAAGTGGGCGCAAAACAGTTTATTGAAAATACCACCAAAGAAGCCCGGGATAGATATCAGCGCGTATTACGGGAATCTCTTGGCAAAATTCAACCGTTCATAGAAGTGACAGATAAAGTTCGCGACATAGAGCTGCGTATTATGATTTCCGTACCCAAAGAAGGCAGCCATCGCTTTTTGTCAGGAATTTCCGATATCATCAACTACTACGGGCTTGTTAGCAAGCATAAATACGCCGAACCATTTTCCAATGGTCGGCTGATCATTTCCATCTATCTGGATGCTGATTCAGCCCGACCCTATGTTGATAATTTAATAACAGACATCAGCCTCATTTACATCAATCCGGAAAACGAACTGTCGCCACTAATTCGCAACAACGTTCTGACGGTGCACGAAGCATTTTACGCTCGCAGCGCCTGGAAATTCACGCATCAGTTTTTGAGTAGTTTTAGCCTGGAATATATCGCACTAACCCGGGTACTACAGGATCGTCCGGAATTAATGGATATCTTGAGCACACTGCGTTCCCGTCTTGTTAAGGATACATTTACCGAATCACGTATCGTGCAGACGATTTACAATCATCCTGATATTATTCGTGAATTGTACTTGCAGTTTGCCAATCGCTTTGCGCTGAATGGGCGTCCGATGGATGTAGAGGAAAAAATAAATCTGGATGAAGTCCCCCATGAAATCGACCGCGATGTGCTCCGGTTCTTCGTGTTATTCAATGAAGCCGTGCTGAAAACGAATTTTTATAAAAAGCAGAAGACATCGTTGGCTTTCCGGCTCGATCCGGGGAAATTTCTCGATCCCATTGAATACAAGGAACCCCCTTTTGGTGTCTATATGATTCTGGGCAAGGAATTTCGCGGATTTCATGTGCGGTTCAGGGACATTTCTCGTGGTGGAATCCGTATCGTGCGCTCGAGAGATGCTGAAAATTATGATCAAAACTCGGATTCCATTTTTGATGAAAATTATAATCTCGCATTCACTCAACAAAAGAAAAATAAGGATATTCCCGAAGGCGGTTCCAAAGGCACAATTTTGTTGAATCTGAAATATCAGAAAAGCGGAGAACAGGCGTTCAAAAAATATGTGGACGGACTTCTGGACGTAATCATGCCTGATGAGAAGGTAAAAGATTATTTCGGCAAAGAGGAATTACTGTTCCTTGGTCCTGATGAAGGTACTGCCGAGGTCATGAGCTGGGCATCGCAGCGGGCAAGGCAACGGGGCTATAAATTCTGGAAATCGTATTCCACCGGCAAACCGCTTTCCGAAGGTGGTATTCCCCACGATGTTTACGGCATGACAACTAATTCTGTACACGAATATGTTATTGGAATTTTGGAGAAGCTGGGCATAGATGAAGTGAACATCACGAAAGTTCAGACCGGCGGACCGGACGGCGATCTTGGCAGCAACGAAATTTTGATTTCCAAAGATAAAACATTGTGCATCATCGATGGCAGCGGTGTTCTCTATGATCCCGAAGGACTAGACAGAGCCGAACTAACCCGTCTTGCCAAAAAGCGAGTGATGGTTGAGCAATTTGATAAATCTAAATTATCGAAAAATGGTTTCCTGGTTCATGTCGATGATCGTAATAAAAAACTACCTACCGGTGAGATCGTGGAAAATGGCGTTGACTTCCGTAATTCGTTCCATCTCTACCCGCTTCTGAAAGCGGATTTATTTGTTCCCTGCGGAGGACGTCCCAAATCCATTAATATTCAGAACTATACACGGTTACTTGATGAGAATGGTACACCTCGCTACAAATACATAGTCGAGGGCGCGAACTTGTTTCTGACCCAACCGGCGCGACTGGCGCTCGAAGAAAAAGGAGTCATCATTTTCAAAGATGCTTCAGCAAATAAAGGCGGCGTTACCTCGTCATCACTGGAAGTACTGGCATCCCTCGCACTCACTGATGAAGAATATGACAAATACATGTGTGTAACCAATAACAAAGTGCCAGAATTCCGGGAAAATTATGTGAACGATGTTCTGGACATCGTTCGCCGTAATTCCCGGCTGGAGTTTGAAATATTGTGGCAGGAAAAAAAGAAAACCGGTACACAACTTGTTATTCTCACCGATACGTTGAGCGATAAAATTAATAAGCTGACAGATTCCGTTGCTGATTCCGATTTGTGGGATAACGAGCAATTATTGCGCACAATCATCGAACGGCATTGTCCGCCAACGCTGGTAAAGACTATCGGTATCGATGGAATCCTGAAGCGGGTCCCGCGAAATTATATACAGGCGATTTTTTCATCCTGGTTAGCAAGTCATTTCATTTACGGTTACGGACTCGAAGCAGATGAGATCGACTTTCACAATTTTCTGAAACATTTTGGTATTTAATTCATTTCAAAACAAATCCGTCCCGGTACATTACCGCCGGGACGGACTTATAAAAGAAAGGCACCATGTCATGCCCGGAAAATCATATAATCTGTTTGAAATGGTACAGACGCAATTCGATCATATTGCAGGTATCCTCGGATTGGATAGTGCGACTGCGGATTTATTGCGTAATCCGATGCGGGAATATCAGTTTTTGATCCCTGTTCGAATGGACGATGGCAATGTGCGAATATTTCGCGGTTTCCGGGTGCAGCACAATGACGCCCGCGGTCCCTGTAAAGGCGGCGTTCGTTTTCATCCGCAGGAGACTATCGATACCATGCGCGCCCTGGCGATGCTGATGTCCTGGAAATGTGCGGTCGCCGATATTCCTCTTGGCGGAAGTAAAGGTGGCGTGATATGCGATCCGCATAACCTGAGCCCGCGCGAGCAGGAGCAGATTTGCCGCGGCTGGGTGCGCCAGTTGGCGAGTAATATCGGTCCCATGAATGATGTTCCGGCACCGGAGATTATGACTACAGCACAGCACATGCTTTGGATGCTCGATGAATACGAATCCATTCACGGAACCACTTCACCGGGATTTATCACCGGAAAACCCGTGGGTCTCGGCGGTTCACTGGGAAGAAAGGAAGCTACCGGCTATGGCGTAATCATCACGCTGCGGGAGGCACTTGCAGAATTGGGAATCGAGCCGCAAAATACTGTGGCAAGCGTTCAGGGATTCGGAAATGTAGCGCAAAATGCAATACGCCTGTATCATCAGATAGGCGGCAAAGTTGTGTGCGTTTCCTGCTGGGATCAGAGCGATCAAACATCTTATTCATTCAAAAAAAAGGATGGTATCGATCTCGACACACTGCTGTCCATCACTGACCAGTTCGGCGGAATTCACAAGGATAAAGCCCGCGACCTTGGTTATGAAATTTTAGAGGCAGATGCCTGGCTCGAACAAAATGTGGATATCCTTATTCCTGCAGCGCTCGAAGAACAGATCACGGGCGAAAATGCGTCCAAAATCAATAAGCAGGTAAAAATAATTGCCGAGGGCGCAAATAGTCCAACAACAGCAGAAGCAGATGAGATCATTAAAAAGCGTAAGATTTTCGTACTGCCCGATTTTCTGGCGAATGCCGGCGGAGTTGTATGTAGCTATTTCGAACAGGTTCAAAGCAACATGAATTATTACTGGGAAAAGGACGAGGTGCTGGGCAAACTCGACCTGAAGATGACCTCGGCGTTCATTGCAGTAAACGAGCTTGCAAAACGCAGAAAGCTTTATATGCGTGATGCAGCTTATGTTATCGGTGTCAGCAGGGTGGCGCAGGCGTGCAAGGACCGCGGGTGGGTTTAGGACTTTCGGAGTTGGGCGACTCAATGCCTCCTCGTTGATTAATCTTCTCTGGTAATGTTTGTGGTTAACAGTTACAACTGAATATACAAGTCATTTTTTTATATGAAAATATCCATTGATAATAAAAATCTATCCCGGTTCAACCGGGCATTTTTTGATGCATCGAATAAATTTACTTACATTGGCTCTGGCGAGCTGGGCGGAAAGGCAGCCGGACTGTTGCTTGCCAAAGAAATAATCGACGATAATTTCGAGAATCAGGCTTTTGATTCAATCCGTATTAATATTCCCAATTTGACAGTCATCACCACGTCATTCTTCGATCAATTCATGAGTCAGAATGATTTATACGGAACCGCCCATTCCGATCAATCCAATGCCCGTATCGCGCATGCATTCCAGCAGGCTGAGCTGCCGATGCAATTGGTTGGGGATCTGCGTGCGCTGATCGCCGGCGTTCATTCACCACTGGCAATCCGGTCCTCGAGCATGCTCGAAGATGC
>WJJN01000368.1 GCA_014729735.1 Candidatus Zhuqueibacterota bacterium | reverse complement strand
GGCAAATGCAATGGGACAAACGTATGGCAACATCCTCGGCGATGATCCGATGGCAACGCTGTTCAATCCGGCAAATGTCGGATTAATGGCGCAGGATTATTATTTTGCCTCATCATTTAATTCTCCAAAAATTGAATGGCTGCCCTCTTTCGCCGGAGATCTGTACTATCATTGTAATTCCTTTACAGCAGGGATTAACCTGAAAGATATTATCGGAATTCCGGTTTCTTATGGCATTGGTTACAATTTTCGACAATTGGATATGGGCAAACAGGTTATTACCAATGAATTCGGACCAGAACCTTTGGGATATTTTGATAGTTGGGATGAATCCCGCGAACTTAGCATGTCATTTGCAATGGATTATTTTGTAAGAGCGAGTATTGGATTCACGCACAAGAATATTAAATCCAAACTTGCTCTCGAAGCATTAGTAGAAACGAATGCTTATGATCTCGGTTTTATTCTCAAAATTCCGGTTATCGTACTGGCAGAACGTTTTGAGTTGTTCAAAGCAGAAAACCGATTCTCTCTAAAACCGTACTTTGTTCCGGGATTTTACTACAGTGTGACCAATATCGGAGATAAAGTTGCGTATATCGAAGCAAGCCAGGCAGATCCCATCCCCAGAAATGCTTCTGTGGGAATGAATATCGACACTGGATTGAGATACGAATTCAGAAATTATTTGATCGAATTATTTTCGTTTCAGTGGGCGCGGGAAGCCGACGATTTGCTTATCAAAACGTACTCGGATAAGCCATCCGAATATGTTACCGGCTTGAAGGATATCAGCTTTTGGGATAACATCCTGCTCGGCAAGGCAAATGATAAGGCGATCACCAAGAAGGGCTGGCAATATAATTTTGCCAATATTTTCAGTTTAAGAAAAGGGGGCTATGAGGACATCGAAGGCAAAGTGATGCTGGTAACAGAAGGCTATAGCATCAATTTTTTACAGCCGCTGAAATTATACATTGCATTCAACAATCTGACGAGCGAGGATAATTTTTTCCGAAAACTGATCATGCACTTGAATGTGCAATATCATCATAGTGAATATGATGCTGGCGCAGGTCATCCACTCGATAATACAAAATTCAATGCGTATGTGATTAGTTTGAGCAATTTCCCTTTTCACTAATATTCAATGAAATCGCCCCTGAGCAATCTGGGGCGATTTCCCACTTTATCAGCATGCTCTGCAAACTATCTTTCCTTACACCAAAACACGCAACAAATTAAAAAACAATACGTAAAAAACAAAATAAAGCTTATTCAGATTATTCCAAATTGTACTCCGAAAGCTCGCAAACGGAATAGTTAGTTTCCCAATTTCTCTCAAAAATCCAATTGATTCTTGATTCAGCCACAAACATTACTCCTAAAAGCTAGTTAAGGATTGATCTGTTTAAAAAATTTAGTTCATAAATCAATTCAATTTTTATTAAAGGAGGACTGGTATGAGAAGTCTTTATTTATTAAAGCAGTGTATTATTTTCATCATTATTTTTTTCTTAATTACAGGTTTTGCTTTTTTCCCGAAACAAGGAGATAAAATTCCAATCACAACCTCAACAGATCAGGCTCTCAAATTATTTCTAAAAGGGCGGGACATTTCGGAGCGGCTTCAGATTCAGGAATCAAGACAATATTTCGAAAAGGCAGTCCAGGCAGATCCTGATTTTGCAATGGCGCATTTATTTTTAGCTTTTGCGCAACCAACAGCCCAGGGCTTTTTCAATCATCTGAATAAAGCAGTGGAGTTGTCTGACAACGCTTCAAAAGGAGAACAGTTGTGGATTCTCGGTATTGAAGCAGGGGTCAACGGACTTCCGATGAAACAACGTGAAAATTATCAAAAATTGGTAGCAGCCTATCCCAATGATGAAAGGGCACATAACTTATTGGGTATCCATTATTTCGGGCAGCAGGAATGGGAAAAAGCGATCGATTCATATAAAAAAGCAATTGAGATCAATCCTGATTTTTCTCAGCCCTATAATCAATTGGGTTATGCCTATCGATTTTTATCGGAATATGACAAGGCTGAGAAGGTCTTCCAAAAGTATATTCAGCTAATCCCCAATGATCCGAATCCCTACGACTCGTATGCCGAATTGTTACTGAAGATCGGTAAATATGAAAAATCCATTGAAAACTATAAAAAAGCACTGGAAATTAATCCAAATTTCGTCGCATCACATATCGGAATTGCGACGAATTTAAATTACATGGATAAGCATGAACAAGCCCGACAACAACTTCAAAAACTTGCTGAAATGGCTCGTACGGATGGAGAGCTCCGAGCCGCTCATTTCTCCATGGCTGTCTCTTATGCTGATGCTGGCAATTTGGAGAAAGCCCTCTCCGAAATTAAGGCGCAGTACTCAATCGCAGAAAAAACAAAAGATGCTGCATTGAAGGCAGCAGATTTGAATACGATGGGAATTATCTTGTTGCATGCAGAGAAATACGATAAGGCTGCGGAAATGTATAAAAATTCAGTAAAGCTAATCCGGGCATCCGATCTTTCGCCCGAAGTAAAAAAGAACGCTGAGCGAATATACCTGGCGAATTCTGCGCGAGTTGCAATTATGAAAAACAACATCGAATCTGCGAAAACTGATCTCGAAAAATTTCATAAGGCAGTCGAAGCTGTGAACAATCCGCTGCAAATGATGCTATATCATGAACTAATGGGAATGGCTGAGATGTCTGAAAATAACTTCGATATGGCGATTGCAGAATATAAAAAAGCAAATCAACAGAATCCCTATAATTTATACCGTCTGGCAATGGCTTATAAAGCAAAAGGTAACAAGGAAATGGCTCGTAAATATTTTAAAAAAGCCGCTACTTTCAACGCGCTTAATAATTTAAATCAATGCTTTATCCGGAACAAGGCAAAGGCTATGATCGCAGAGATGTAGTGTGAAAATCCAGCATCTCTCATTTTAGAAAGCCCTGTGAATCACATCGATTGATTTACAGGGCTTCTTTTATTTTTACGAACTAATTCCGATCTGCGAAATACAGGTCAAATGACCTGATCCCTGATCACATTTCGAAATTGATTGGTATGAAATCGATTTTTTGCTTTTAAATCGATTCATTTTTTAGTATATTAGAAAATCCGAAAATATCATACCGAAACAAATTACAGGTCATGCATGAAATTTATTGTTGCAATTCTCACGTTGGTCGTTCTTTTCTCCTCTCATGCACTTGCTCAAAATTTTAATTTCATCTCAGACACATTAACAAAACATGGGCAACCCGGAGAGACAATAGTATTGGATGCAGACATCATTAATTTATCACAGCAAGAATTACAGTTACGCGTTGAACGTCTGGAGAACAATCTCCCTTCCGGCTGGACAAGCTCGCTCTGCGGCGGCGAATTATGTTTTCCGCCATTCACGCATTCATATACGATTCCCGACTCGTCGCTGGGAATTCCTGAACTCGCTCCAGGCGATACTTCAGAATTTCACCTCAACTTCTATAGCAATGAAATCGCTGATGTGGGAACAGCAATGATACGTGTAGTCAATCTAAACGATACAACGGAATTTGAGGAGTTGTTTTTTACGGCATCCACACAGCCGGTGTATGTAAAAAGAAATGAGAAACAGCAACCCGCAAAATTCCGGCTGCATCAAAATTATCCGAATCCATTCAATCCGGTCACCACCATACGGTTCGAAATCTGTGGTAAAGGTTTCGCCGAAGTTCGACTTGCTATTTATAATGCAACGGGACAAATAATCACAATTTTGGTCAGTGAAAAATTTACTTCCGGAAACTATGAAGTAGAATGGAACGCCACTGATCGACGAGGCAATTTACTACCTTCGGGGATGTACTTGATCGAAATGCGTTCCGGAACAAATCGCACGATTTCTAAAATGATGCTACTTCAGTAGGTCAAAATGATGATAATTTATAGCCCTTAATTCATCCCTAAAAAAGGAGTGATCCGATGAAACGCTTAAACTTCAAAAGATCAATTATTGTCTTTGCTTTGTTATCATTCATGTCTGTTGGATTGATGGCAAATCCCATCCACTCGAATACCACCCGCAATCCTGTTCTTGAATTTTGTACGGGCACATGGTGTCCCTGGTGTCCCTGTGGGCATCGGGTTATTCATGAGGACCTGCAGCCATTTTTCCCGAATGCTATCTTTCTCGCCTATCACGGCGGAGATCTGTTTGACGGATATCCCGGTAGCGACATTTTATCCCGGTTGGGATTTTCTGCATACCCGACAGGCGTGGTGGGCAGGTCATCGGGAATTGTTTCGTATTACGAAGACGGCTGGTATAATGCTATGGTCGATCAGCTCACAATTCCAGCGACCGTTGCAATCGATCTGGTGCAGCGAAGCTATAATCCGGTCACACGGGAATTTTATGCAGTAATCGATTTCACAGCGCTGGAAACGCTGTCCGGCGATTTCAATTACAGCGTCATTTTGGTAGAAGACAGTCTGATTGCTTCCCAAAATTCAAATAATACCTGCACACCGGTACCGGGTGTGACATTCTTCCCGGAATATGTACATGACCATGTAGTTCGTAAAATGATTAACGGATCGTTAGGGGAGCAGCT
>WJJN01000367.1 GCA_014729735.1 Candidatus Zhuqueibacterota bacterium | reverse complement strand
GGACGCGGTCCGATCAGGCTCATGTCACCTTTCAGCACGTTGATCAGTTGAGGTAGCTCATCCAATTTATATTTTCTGAGAAATGCACCGGTTTTGGTTATTCTTGAATCAGAATTTGATGTTGTGGGACCGCCTCTTTTTTCCGCATCCACGACCATTGTACGGAATTTCAGCATATAAAAATTCTTTTTGTTTTGTCCCACTCGTAGTCCCTTGTAGAAAAGTGGTCCCCCGTCTTCTTTTTTGATCATTATGCTAATGATCAAAAAGAGTGGCGAGAACACAATTAAACCTAGTAAAGAGAATATAATGTCAGAAATTCGTCTGAATATTGAGTATATCATTTTATCACCTGATTCTTATGGTTAAAAATTTTATCAATAGAAAATTTTTGAAGCAATCCTAATGGCAGCTTCGATTTCGGTTCACCTTCGGCATATTTAATGAATCCGGCTTTTTCACACGTTTTAATTGATGGAATATTATCAGAGCGTGTAATGTACCAGAATTTTCGCGATTCATCACCATATTCCTCCAGAATTTTATTTATGGCATAGAAAGCAAATCCTTTTTTTCTATGTTCATCGTGTGTCCAGACCGGACCTATTTGCAAATCCTGTTTATCCAAAAAAGGAACCTTAAAAAATGGTGGTAATGTAACGGAAAAGTGCGCGACGGTATCCCCATAATAAATCAAGCATACGCTCAGATCGTTATTTTTAAATAGGCGAAATTTCGACATAAGAAACCATGTCGCAAATAATCTTTTCAAAAATTCCATACCGTCAGGGAAATATTTTAATCCCTTTGGTTTCCAGATACGGACAGTGTAGCCTGCTGGCAATATCGGTTTCTCATTTATATGATAGCCGCTTTCTTTTAAAAAATAGTAATATCTCATAATATTGATTCATTATTGTTATTTTGTATTTGTGGCTAGATCGGGCTGATGGGACGAGATTGTTAACTTCAATAATCCCCAGAGAGAACCCAAACCGTAACCGAAGTGTCTGGCAACGAACACAAAAGGCAGGATGATGAAAAAGCGAAGTTTTTTGGAGCGCCATGCAAGTGCCGCCGAAGAAAATAAATTTAAAAGCAGATAGGCAAAAATTCCGCTCAAGAACAAGATTTTTAAAGGTAACCAGATAAAGGATAAAACAAATCCCGCTATAATTGATGTTACAAAAAACAGTGGCAATAAATGGCGTATTTTAAACATCGAACTGCCGAATTTTAGCGGATATATCGCCCAAAAGCCGTCCTTGAAGTTATGCATAAAAAATGATTTGATGGTTGGTTTGGCAAAATATTCTGCAATAATAGAAGGTACGAGTAATATTTTACCGCCGTTTGATTTTAGCCTGATATTGAAATCCATATCCTGACTGCGAACCAGATTTTCATTAAAAAGTCCCACCTCATCAAAAACTTTCTTTTTATAACATCCGCCAAACACCGTGTCTGCCCATAATGGTTTTCTGGAGCCCACACGAAAACTTGAATTACCAACACCAAACGGGTGCGATAAGGATGAAGCAATTGCTTTGGCTGTAGTTGTATCGTCCCCGGGTAATGTCCGAAGGATACCTCCGACATTATCTGCATCACATTTATTTAGATACCTGATACAACTTGAAATATAATTGCTTTTATATTTGGAATGAGATCCCATGATCATCACTACTTCACCACTGGCATTTTTGATGCCGAGATTGAAAGCAGCCGGTGTGATCAATTTCGGGTTATCGATTCGTTTAATGAACGAAAAATTTTGTGCATATCTATCGATGATGTCACGCGTACTATCCGTGCTCATGCCGTCTACTACCAGTACTTCGAGCCTATCTTTCGGATAATTATTACCAATAATCGATTCAAGACAATTGCCAATATATTTTTCTTCATTGCGGCATGCAACGATTACCGAAACATTAAGATGATTCTTCATATTCCCTCACCAATTCTACTAATGCCTGATTGTAATTAACGAAAGTAAAATTATTTTGAATTAAATATTCAATTAACCACAGATACCAGTTTTTATAAGTCTTAAAAGCATCTGAAAAATAAAAGTCATGCAATAAAATGGAAAAGTAATTCATATTTGCTTCGAGTGCAGTATCCAGCGCTTGTTTTGTCTTATCCTGTACAGACGTGAATTTCTGATCCTGCCATCTGTTATTATTGCTCATAAGGTAAGAATCCATGATCTGCACAGGAAATTCCCATATTCCATTAAACGGGTAGGGATCACGGACTTCAAATTTCGACGCATCATAATGATAACCAAGCCTGCCCATATTATTGAATGTGTTTTCATTCGATCTCAGATAATGCATTCGAATTCCCACAGGATTCTGATCCACAAAAGATGAAAACAGATCGAATTCCTGGAACATCTCCTGATAATTCAAATAGTTAATGCCGTGGATGCCGACTTCAAAACCAGCCTGTACGATTTGCCGAATCCAGTACTGCGCTTTCAGTTGATCATAGCTCAATCCAACGCCATTTGCGACCGCGACAAAGAACGTCGCCGGTATTT
>WJJN01000045.1 GCA_014729735.1 Candidatus Zhuqueibacterota bacterium | reverse complement strand
GAACCACCGCCAGGCACTGGATTATTTCCAGCAGGCTATTTCGCTGTATGAAGAAACGGGGTGGCTGAACCTGGCGCTGGAAACCGAAAACGACCTGGCGCGCTGCTTCGTTTCACTTTCGGAATATTCCAGCGCAAAAGAAGTGCTGCGTGATGTTTATTCCCGGTCAGATAAACTGCGCGATTCTCAATGCAAAGTCGATGCCTTCGGAATGATGGCAGAAATTGCATACGCGGAAGGAGACCTCGAAAAAGCAATTCACATTTCCAATCGATTGACAAAAGAAATCGAATCGCTCAGTTCGCAATTTTCCGATATGGATAATCTGACCATTTTCCGTCAGAAAATCCATCATTATCTGCAAAATGCCGTACTATTTGAGATCAAAAACAGACGGCTCGATTCGGCTTTCGTTAAACTGGATTACATCAAAGCGCGAACTGCGAGATATCACTTTATGCAGAACCGGGGAATTGCAGCACATTCCCAATCACCTGCTTATTTTATAGATATCCGGAATCTGCTACAACAGTTAAATGATAATCAGCTTGTTGTAAATTACTTTATCTCCGCGGACACTCTTTACGCCTTTCTTTTGAACGATGGTGAAATCGAGCTGCTGCAGAAACCGGTCAAAATCGAGGACATCCGTTCGCTGGCAAATAAGTTCCTGAATTCCATCAACGAAACCATAGACATTTTTCAGCATCAAAATCCGGCGCAATTCATCGCGAATTATGATACAGTCACCAGCCGCGGCAGACGATTATATCATCTGCTGCTTGACTGGAGAGAATTGCAAATCAGGCTACGTGACAGTGAGATCACCTACATCATTCCGGACGATATTTTATACGGAATCCCGTTTTCCTGTTTGATCAATGGAGATGAAACCGACATGGAATACCTGATCGAACAAACAGCGATTGTCAACATACCGGGCGCCTTCTTCCTGCAAACACAACATAAATTCGATTCGGAAAAACGCAACAGGCGTGTGCTGGTTTGCGCTGATCCGCAATCGGCAAATACGGCAGAACTGATTCATCTCATCAAAAAAAAGTATCCGCGCACTGAAGAATTTTTCATAAATAAAGGAGTCGTAAAGAAGGAAGATATATTATCAAAATTGAATGAAGATCATAACATCATCATTCTTATCGGGCACAGCGTGGCGAATACGATCATCCCGGATTCCTCTTCTTTCGAGCTGTCGATTCTTAATAAAATCGATCCGAAGCCGCAAAAGGTGGCATTGTCACTGGCTGATTTTAAGAAAGTCGACTGGTCTGCAACAGAGATGGTATTTTTGATCGGTTGCGAAACAGCGAACGGAAAGCTTTACGAGGGAACCGGATATTGTGGTTTCCAACAGGCATTACTTGCGCGGGGAGCACAAAACGTTCTCGCAAGTTTGTGGAAAATAGATGCCAATGAGACGATTAATCAAATAGTACGGTTTTTGACAATCTGGCGAGGTCAATCAAATCCATCTTTAGCGCTTCAGGAAGTTAAAATTCAGACTATCCGGCAATTGCAGCAGGATGAATATTATAAAAAGCCACATCCGTATCTCTGGGGCAGTTTCACGCTGTGGCAAACTGTAAATTAGAACAAAGGAGGACATAATGCGTTCTTTAAATATTTCACCCGCCGGCGAAGGTCAGGGACAGGGCGGCGGCGGTCCCGAGGATGACAGCCGCTTTCCGGAACGAACAATGCGTTCGCATGGCTTGTTATCAATTGCATTCGGAATTGCTCTTGGCTTAACGCTGATGATTTTTTTCTTCATTTTCAAGCATTACTTCCCTATTTTTGGGGATTATATCGATAATGCGTCTGACTTGAAGAACTGGGTCGAAACCACGCATCCCAATTTGTGGATTACATTTTTAATTGGTTTCATCGGCGGCACCCTGGTTTCCGCAATATACAACTTTCTCGTGTTCCGAAAATTCAATCTGTTCGGCACAGAAAGGAATGTGGATTGAAAGAACAAGTTTGCGTTGATCTGGTGTTCGCAGTAATCGTAGATTTCCGAAGTCTTGGAGACTTCGGAAATCTGCCGTCACCTTTCCTCCACAACCGCCGAATATCTCCCATTTTATAAATTTATAATCTTCTTCTAAATTTCTTCAAATATTTTTGCTACTTTCCGGGAAAACCGAAAAAAACTTCTGTCTATTAATAATAGACAACAAAAGAATTCCAAAATAAACCCGGGAACATTTTCATAGAGGGCACGCATCATGCAAAGCAAATACATCCTCATTGTCGCAAACGACGAGAAATTCCTGAAATCGTTAAGAAACAAAATTGGTCAAGTCAATCAAATCATTTTAATTCCTTCAGGTGAAGAGGCGATTGAATTGATCAACGAAAATCAGTTCAATCTTGCCATTGTCAAACACTGCTCCCCGGAAGTAGACGGACCGGAAATAGCGTGCAAATTCAGACGAAAATGTCCAAACTTGCCAATTATTCTTGTACCGGATAATTTTTCCGGAGAACTGATCCCGGGCTCTGAAAATCGACTATAATTAACTAATCATATTTATCTATTTTATTGGAGGTTTATTATGCCAGGTCAACCAGAACCAGGAAGCAACCCGTGGCTTGCGATGGACAGTGGTCCGATCACAATGAATGAGCCGGGCTTGCCGTCATCAATTGTTGTTGGCGAAAATGTAGCGTTCGAGGTATCAACTGAATTTTTCATCGAAGGTTTTATTACACCGGTGATCATTTGGTTGATGAGTTTTGCTCCGGGCGATGATTTTCAAGTCGAATATTTTGCCGAATCATTGGGACCCGGTGACGAAAAATCACTGGGCGTTAAACAGGTACTCGCTTCCGATGGAGTGCTTGTTCCCGGACCGCCGCCGCGATACAACTTCGATAGCGCTGCTACAACGTTAACAGTACCGGCGGGAACACTTTCACCCGGTACCTACAAATTGACATGCGTTGTGAGACCCGTGGCAGATGCCGCTGCATGGTGGACTGCGTTCCACGAAGGTCCTGTGATCCAGGTTCATGAAGCTTAATGCAACATAAACAGGATCAGCTTATGTCCCGTCTCATAATGCACCTCACTGACCTCAAATGAAAGGTACGGTAATTCAATAATATCTTTCATAAGAGGTCGGTGAGGTTTGTCATTAAATAGAAAAGAGGTTTAAAATGCACTCAGTGGATAATGAAAAATCCGGTAAACTTAAAAATAAAACAAAGGCGCAGTTGACGAAAGAGCTCGTCTCTGCACAAAAGCGCATAACTGAATTGACAGTTCAGTTGCAGCAATGCCGGGATCAAAGGCAACCGGCTGCGGGAGATACAACGGAGATCGAAGATTTAAGAGAGAAACTGGTTACCGCTGAAAACGATCTCAATCAAAGCATGGAAGAGATGGAAATCATAATCGGTAAATCGGATCAATTGGAAAAAGATAATGCAGAGCTCGCCCAAACAGTAAATGATCTGGAAAAGAAGCTGTTAGAATGTGAGCGCGAATCGAAAAATATAGTTCAGCCACAAATCGAACTCGATGAACCGTCAGCAGAAAAAGAGACATTTCGGATAGAGTTTTGCAATCGTGAGGAGGATTATCAGGGAAGAATCGAACATGTGTTAACAAAAGAGAATAAAACATTTACTGGTCCGGATTCAAAAGCAATAATCGATTTCATTTCACAGCACATCAAAAAACCTGAAATGCAGGCATCAGCACCCTGTGTGCCGGTTCCCGCGAAATTAAAAAATCCGGAATTTGCTGTTAGAAATCAATCCTTTAATATGAAATTGAAATTCGATCTCTCGAAGATAGAGATCGATCAGGAAGATCCTGTTACCTGTCACATAATGATTTACGCCAAACCGATTGGAATCGGAAGACGCAAATTAATCGTTGAAACACAAAAGCAGATTAATGCTTCGGGGATTTACAACATCGATCTGACTGCGGATATGCTGTCTTCAGGCGCTTATCAACTGGAAGGCGCCCTGACATCGATGCGTGCGCTAAATAAAAGCTCTCCATTCAGCGCATCCCTTAAAGGATCGCTGATTTACGTTCACTAAAACAAACATCCAAATTTTCAATGAATTGAGATATGGCGATTAGTTCACATTTTTCATCGCATCCAAATATTCCATTGAAACATGCGCACCCGTGTGGTTTATATTCGCTCTGATATTTCGTGTTTTCATTTTGCCTGTCCGCCAGTTGATTCGCCTCTCGTAGTCAGGGCATTTTGGACAGTGATAAACAATCCATTCACCAGTGCGAATCGAAGTGCATTTATGTGTTTCAATGGATTTCATTTGGTTTGAATCAAATTTTTGCATTTCATTTTCCTTTATCATGTACTTTGATTACAATTCTATTTTACTGGTTTTGCAATTTTAATGTTCCGGTTGGAAGTCGAAGTACAAATGAGATTGTTGAAATAGCATGAAAACTTATAATTTAGAAAGTATTATCAGAGCAAAGCAGGCTTTGAAGAAAGCCGCAACTCTTCACATAATGGACACGAATGTCTCGCTGATAGACATCGGCTTCCGGATTCACGACCAGGATCAAAACTGCATCGAACCGGAGCTGACGGTTCGCGTGCATGTTCACCGAAAACTTCGAGGAGCTGATTTCGCCTCTTTAGCTGAAAAAGAGTCGCAACGTGTCATCAGTGCTGAGCGGATCGGATTCGCTGTCGATGTTATCGAAGCGTCCTATAACGCTCAAGCCGTTTCCAATGATCACGCCGACTTCACAAGCACTACGGTTTACAATAATTTGACAAAAGCCATCGGAACTGTGGGTGGGAGTGTTTGTGATCGTTTCACAAAGGAAGAAATGATTTTAGGTAGCTGGAGTACATTATGCGGCTCATGGACGAAGCAATCGGATTTATCAATACGACAGAATGGAATTAATACTCCCGCTCATTGCACTCGCCATTCAGTTCACCAATTTCTGGATGCGGCAGTCGCAAAACTCACTACTGATCAAGCTCAGATTAAGAATCCATTGGGTGCTGGAGCAGTAACAGGTGCTATTTTTCCTCGATTAGGTATGAAGGTAATAAAATCCGGCAGCATTTCCGGCGCAGCATCAGGTATCATCGATGGTATCTGTGGCTGCGCGTTGATCAATCTTGACGGGATTCGCTGTATTGTGAAAAATATCGTCCGAATCGTGCCAGACAATTCATCGGAACGATTCTGCACTAAAGGCGACT
The DNA here is from genome assembly GCA_014729735.1 of Candidatus Zhuqueibacterota bacterium. GTDB lineage: Bacteria > Zhuqueibacterota > Zhuqueibacteria > Thermofontimicrobiales > Thiofontviventaceae > Mariaggregatimicrobium. Next base: position 14 of record WJJN01000045.1, on the reverse strand, counting down.
CCGGCGCGTGGTGG
>WJJN01000366.1 GCA_014729735.1 Candidatus Zhuqueibacterota bacterium | reverse complement strand
GATATCTTCCGTGATCGCCACCGAACCCATCTTTCGATATTCCTCGGCGTAATTCCGCGACTGATCCACATTGTCGGTCAGGATCAGTGCGTAATCCATGCTGAGATCAAATTTCTTTAAAACCGTATCCTGCAATGTAATAGAAGTCAAGCCTTCCGGTTCGATATTCATATAATTCTGGTCAAATGTGATATTCGTGGCTGCCCATGTCAGCATAATGGTGACGATGACCGCCGCGATAAGTGTGTAGCCATAATGTCTGCCAAGAAATTCACCGATTCTCCCCAGAAAACGAAATGAAATATCCCGCTGAATATGAGCCTCCCTTCCGCCTTTTTTTGCCAGCTTTCTGTCCAGACGCCGCTCCCGGAAAACCAGCAGAACAGGCAGAAACAGCATCGTCGCCAGCAGAATGGCAATTAAGCCTACTCCGGTCACAATGCCCATCTCCTTCATCCCGCGGGAGCTGCTGATGATCATTGTCAGAAAAGCGCAGGCAGTGGTCAATCCGCCGGTGATAACACCTTTGCCGCTTTTTAGAAATGTTTTTTCCAGCGCAGTGCGGATGGAATTGCCCGCAGCACGCCATTCTGTGAAGTTGGAAATCAGATGAATCGAAAAATCGATGCCAAGTCCCAGCAGGATGACGGACATCATCTGCGTCATGATATTCAATTGTCCGACGAGTACTGCGGTCGCACCAATCGCCCAAACAATACCGACAATCAGATTCGCCAGCGCCAGTATCGGCGCGACCCACATGCGGAATGAAATGATCAACAATATCAGAATCGCCACCAGCGCGATGAGCGTCGTTTCGCCGAGACTCTGTTGCGAATAGATCATTTCGTCGTGCCCGATGGGGATCATGCCGGTGAGTCCGGCAGTCACCCCTGGGAAATTCTGCAACTCGTCATCCACAATGGATTGCACGACATCCGTGCCCGTGACCATTAGCTCTGTGTCCATCATCGTGAAATTGGGAATTGCGTTCAGGATCAGCGCTTTCTTATCATAAGACAGCAGGTATGGCTCGCCAATCAGAAATTTATCGACCGCCGCATGAACTTCCTCCCGCGGCATATTCTTTCCCCGGACGGATTTTTGCAGCACCCCGATGAAATTCTGAATGCCATCCAGAAAGACGTACGCCTGATCTTCCTTTTCACGGGTGGACATGGATTCCGAATCGCCGATGTATTCTTTTTCCATGGAATTATTGAGATTGAACAGCAGCCCGGTCAAATTGGGATCGAGAAAAACATCCTTCGTGTTTTTCAGATCCTTTTCCTTGATCAGCATCAAACCATGATTGCGCAGGAAATCGACCTCGGTTTTGTAATCCACACGGTTGATCAATTTACGATTCATCTGTGATCGCAGGACGTCTATTTCCGACTCCAGATTGCTGATCTCTGCTTCCTTATCTTGCTCGTCCCGCAGCGCCAGGATCTTCTCCTGCAATTTGTTGATTTCAATTCTGCTGCGTTCATTTTTGCTGGTGTCCGTTGCAGCTAAAATCCGTGGCGCCACGGCATCGGCAAATTCTTTTATTCGAGATTCCTCCCCCTGCACGACCACCGTGATGCTGGTCGACGAGGCGAATTCATCGATGATTTTATTGAATTGCACTGTCCGGGGATCACCCGATGGCAGCAGATCGGACCAGCGCATGGTGACTGATAATTGCGATGACAGCGCTCCGAAAATGAGTGTCAGGACAATTACAATGGTGAGCATTCTCCAGGGGTAGTCCGAATGCCAGTCCGCTAATTTTCTAAGAAATTTGTCTCTCATTTCTCTCTCCATAAATCATTATATCATTCTTAATTCATAATTCGTGATTGATTTAAAAGTAAACACGCGCCCGTACCAATCCGCCATTGCCCATATTGTCGCTGTAAACCGCGCCTTCTTCTCCAAAATAAATATTTCCAATCAGCGTCAGATCGACATTCTGGAAAATATTATAGGTCAGCATCGGGATGATGGCGAGGCTGTTATCGGAAATGCTGTAAATGCACGAATTGCCGAAATCGATCAAATCGGTCAGCGGATGCTGCACGAATGCGTAGATCTGATCCCTGGTAATCGATCGCTTTTCTGCGAACAGCAGATGCATCCAGTCGTTGAACGAATAGTTCCGGTGGTCGCTATGCGCCTCTGTGTTGCGGTAATATTCAACCATGATGTAGGTTTGAAAATCGAAGGTGTAATCAACTCCCAGCACGAGTTCATAATAGTTCGCCGGGATATTCATTGGCTGAGAGGCTGATTGTGAACTGATAACTGCATTCTTATAAATGACATATTTTGTTGCATTCACATAAATATCATTGTAAGCATATTCTCCCCAGACGCCGAGTCCCAGCAATTCGCCGGCAAAATCCGCTCCCAAAATGCGGCGCTTTGTTGGAATTTGGTAAAATGACATCAATAACGGATCGAAGAGCCGGGCATCCGTATATCTCCACTGCTTTTGGATACCGAGCACGGAAAAGTCGAAGTGTGAAATTCTGCCCTTTAATTTGAGCAGAAAATCGGTGTATTCCCAATCATCGGTTGGCGCATAAATTGAGGTAATTCGATATCCTGCACCAAGCGGCAGATCTACTCGCAGCGCATTGTGACCCGGCTGCTCGTAAGTCGGATCGGTGATATCCTTTTTATTGAAGACATCCGTCGGGTTCCAGGCATAACCGGTTCCCATGGAAAGCTGCTGTTTGCCGATGGTCACATCTGCATATTTGAGCGCCAGCTTCAAATAGGCATTATCCAGAAACTGGCGATCATTGAATTGTAAGACATAAGGATTGAAATTGTAGCCAAAGAGCTGCGTCCATGGTGCTTGATTTTTGGTGCGTTCGGGCAGGAATTTCAAAATATCCCATTCGGTTTTGCCGTGATAGGTGATGTAATCGAAATTTGCGCCGAAAGTGACATGATCGGAAATTTCGGACTGCAAATCCACACGTAGTTTGTTCGAACTGAGCTGATATAATTCGCTTCCGATTCGCGCACCCATGAGCTGCGGCTCGAAATAGCCAAAAATCTCGATCTGTTGTGCAACACAAACAAGTGGCAGAAAAATCAGAAGTCCGGCAAAAAACGCGATTCTGGTCATTTTTTCATTCCCCTTTCTGTGAACAGGTTATCATCCAGCGGTAGATTGTATTTGCATTCCAGAATATGCATACTTGTCTGCTTGTTTTCTTCCTTGCTGTACATTACCAGTTTCATGCCCGTCGGAACGCCGCCGATCTCTTTGATGTCATACTGCACCAGCCGTTTCAACAGGCGATCCGAATCGTCCTCATCGAAATAATCGATAGTGACCGGCACGAAATTTTCTTTGATGACCCACATTACCAGTCGGGAATAATGGCTGTCGCTATTTTTCTTTTTTGTTAGTTCCACTTTGTAGCAGTCATGATCTTCCATCTCTTCTTCGCCAGCAAGCGTTGCTTCGAAATCATTGATAAATGCATCGCCGGAGCCCATATCTTCGTAGGAAAAATCGCTACCCTGCATTTTTTGCTTCTTCGCATGGGTTGCCAGTTTCCGAACGCGTTTCGTGCGTGGAAAATATGCCCAGATATCGTCGGCATTGTTCAGCATTAAAATCGCCTGATCCTTTACCCGCCGTGGCTTCGAATAACGAATGAGATTTTTCTCGCCAAAATCCTTGCTCCAGGATTCATATTCAAATGTCCGCTCCTGCCCCGAGGTCGTAATTATCGTCATCGTCATCCGTGCGTACATTGTTTCCTGATTCATCAGATCATTGACTTTATGGATGATTTGCTCGCCGGTTAATTCCTGAGCCGGAAGATTTCCAATAAGTAGTAGCAAAAACCAGATTATTGCATTTTTCATATTCGATCCTCCTGTTTAAAGTTAATTATGACCGACCTTTCGGTCAATATAGTTTTAAAAAAATTTTATTTGCAGATTCCGACTATCAATTCTTCCGCAAAACAACGAAGCGCTTCCTGCGGATCGAAGTTTTCTTTATCCAGAATATATTGGAGCATCACGCCGTCGATCATACCCACGATGAGCGAGGCGATGTAAAATGTATTCACCGGCTTGAATTTGCCCTGGCGAATCCCCTGATCGAGGATGGTCATCACAAGTCCGCGGTACTCATCATAAATGCGGTCGAAGTCAATGATTTTCAGCCGGCTTTCATCTTTCTGCCGGATTGCCTCTGCCCAGAAATCCAGCATTATCTGCACGATATCTTCCTCGTGCTCAGCGAGAATTCTGCCCCAGGAATATGCCAGTGTTTTGAGCTTTTGGACCGGGTCGGATATTTCGCTGAGGTCTGCGCCAAGTCCTTCTTCCATGGTTTGCATGAAATGATGAAAGGCATATTCGAATATTTCATCTTTATTTTTAAAATATTCGTAAATCGTGCCTTTACCGATTTTTGCCTCTTCGGCAATATCGATCATCTTCGTATTTGCAAATCCCATCCGGGCAAACACCCGCGTCGCGGAAATCAAAATTTCCATTTTCTTCTGTTCTTTGTCAACAATCTTAGGCATATTCACGAATCCAATATTACTATTTTGACTGACCCGTCGGTCAATAATAACGCAATATAATAAATATTGTTTCAAAAGTCAAGGAAAAAAATTTTGACTGATTAATTTCCGCGGAAAACTGAAATGATCGCAGGCATACCAGCATTGCATAAAGGCAATGCACTCCGGCATGTCATTCCGGCTGGAGCAAAGCTGAATGCCGGAATCTCGTAAGTTATATTTAATCAGGAGATTCCGGGACAAGCCCGGAATGACATCAATGAGAAAACCGGATTTTTAATACAGCCCCCAGAAGCCGCCAGCACACTATTCTCTATTCACTAATTTCTAATTCAATACCTGCCCGAAAAACTTCCGCTGCAATCCATTCAATTTAAATTCCTGATGCAGGGCGGAAACCGCACGCTGCGCCAAGCCACGCGGCACAATCGCCGAAATCTTGATCTCCGAAGTACTGCTCATCAGCACTTCGATTTTATTTTGTGCCAGTACATTAAACATCTGATAGGCGACACCGCAATTATTGGCAATGCCAGAACCCACGATGGAAACCTGCTCCACATGGCTGTTATAATTCACACTCTCGATTTTGCCGATATATATGAAATGATCCAGAATTTCCAGAATTGCCTGTACATGTTGCGGATGAACGATGATGGATAAATTGATGCGCCGGTCATCGATGCGGTTGGAGCACAGTAAAAAAATGTTAATTTCCTTTTTCGCGATCTCGCCCAATATATCCGCAGAGATGGTCGTGCGAATATCGATTCCGTTTATGTCAATCATTGCAACGTCGTGATTTGCTGCAACACCGGTGATGACCACTTTTTCCATTTCATTCTCCTTTGTAATCAGAGTTCCTTTTGAATTG
>WJJN01000044.1 GCA_014729735.1 Candidatus Zhuqueibacterota bacterium | reverse complement strand
TTCAAGATAAAGATACATATAGCGAATTGTTGAAACGGCAAGCCGGCTCGCCTGGGAACCAGCCTTATGCCCTCCCATTCCGTCACATAATACTGCTAATTTTGCCTCGAGAAAATTTCCGTAATAGTCTTCATTTATTTGCCTTACCCTGCCAACATCCGTCCTGGCTACCATTTGAATCTTCATATTCGCCCTTACATCAGATCGAAAAGTATTTAGCCCGTTTTTTAATTAAAAAGATATTAATTAACACTACTCCGATTATCAGAAAAATGGAGAGAATTATGGATATCAAATAATTAGAAGAATTCAGACCTGCGAATTGGAGGGATCCATCCTGACGCGAATCACTGTAATTTTGACTCCATAAAATTGTATTTTGAGGGAATTTTGCATTTGTTTTCAGAAGACAAATTTTCCGGTTTGCCCGCCGATACACGATTTCCAAATATCCATCGGATTTCATGTCCGCCACGAGGGGGGTGCTGATGATCGCTCTTTGTAGATTACCGACTTCATCATTGTGCCATAGCAATTTCCCGGACTTTCCATTGAAAATATAAATTCCACCAAAAAGTCCTGCCGCTATTACATCGCCATTTCCATCCTTGTTGACATCAGCGATCACCGGATGCGCGAGATACGATTCATTTATTTCCGGCATAAAACCCCACATCATTTTTTTCTGATCACCATTCTGTCCAAGTCCGTTGTAAGTAACGATTTTGCTGTCAGTTGTAAACATTACCACATCTTTTATCTTGTCACCGTTTAAATCGCCCAACGCGGGCGGAATGACAGGTGTATCTGATAAAGGTATTTCCGGGATCAGTTCATCGAACCAAAGTCTTTTAAAGGTCTTACCGGAAAATGATATTAAATTCGACTGCTGAGTAGAAATGATGAGATCATCACAATTGTCCACATCAATTTTGCCAATAGTAATATGTCCCCGTATTTGATGATCTTCGAAAAAAGATCCTTTTGCTTTTTGCAACTCTTCATTGATATCCATTATCTTCGTGAATTTATTCACCAGCCCGCTGAAGATAAACACTTCGCCGTTTTCCGTACCGATAGCGATTTCAGAAATCCCGTCACCATTAAAATCACCTGCAGACGGCGTACATAATATTTCCGAGTTTGTTTGATGAACTTCCCATTTGGGTTCACTGAATGTAGAATATCCGACGTGAATTTCGCCATGTTTGGTGCAAAATATAATATCGTTTAGCTTATCTCCATTGATGTCCACTACGACCGGTGCGCCGGAGAATTCTCCTTCGATCAAGGCGCTGGTCCAGATTTCGACGCCAGTAATTCCGTCAATTGCATAAATGCGAGTATCATAGGAAGATAGTATGATATCCGGTAGATCATTGCCATTCAAATCGGCTAAAACGACTGGTGTTGGAAGCTGCGTTCGGTATTGATTTTCTGAATTCCATACGGATTTCTGCGTTCTGCCATCGGCAGTACGAAGGTAGCCTGTATTATCCACATAGATCAAGTCGTTTGTTCCGTCGCCATTCAGATCACCGATGAGCGGTGTCAGATAGTTGATTCTCGCTGCTATTTCACCCGGACGACCCGTATTATCCATGGAAGTTTCTTCTGTAAGCCATACTTGTTCGTTAGCCTTAAAGGGCTTTGGTTTCTGTGTCAGTACGCTGAAATGACGCCATGCAAAATATATATTCGATAACAAGCCGAGTACCAGCAATGCTGAAGTGACCTGGAGAACATGGTGCGAATGGCGAATCCACCAGTGACCGGCTTTTTTAGGGGGAGAATTATCCCATGAGCCTTCCTGCATAAGCCGGAAAATTGTGCTCTTCTGATCGCTGACAATTTCTATTTCGTCACCTGGCGCTAACTTGATCTTACCTTCTTCATCCACTTCAATACTGTTTACGTACGTTCTGGTTTTACTCCGCTTGTCATAAATATAAAATGAATTTTCCTCGAAGGCGATCGTTGCATGCCTGCGTGAAATGCTGGTATCAACCTCTCCTTTTGTATTTTCACGGATAACAATATCATTTAGCGTTTTATCCCTTCCAATTTTTGTAACACCATAATTCAGATGATATTTCTTACCGATATAAGGACCGTAAATTGTCAGAAGATAATATTGCACACGGTCTATCAGCATATCTTCCTGAATTTGCAACTGCGAATCCGTTATTTCTGCCGATTGCGGAGCAGAAATCTCTGTGTTTTTTTCCTGGACTCCCTGAGTTGCAGGTTGATGTATTTCTGAAGCCGGATCATTTTTCCCTGAAATAATATCGGACTTAATGTCATGTCCTTTTTCAAATAATACATTTTCAAATAACAGCGTATGGTCACCGACTGCTATTTCATCACCGCTGGAAAGTGGTATTTTTTCATTAATTTTTTCACCGTTTACAAAAGTTCCAAAAGCGCTATCCGTGTCGATTACGAAATAGTCGGTACCTTCTTTCTCTATAATGAGATGATGCATCGAAACTTTTTTATCAGTTATTATCAGATCGTTGTCCCCCTCTGATCCAATCCTGATCCTGTTTTGAAAAGGTCGAATTTGATATTCCTTGTAAATTTCGGCTTTTCTTTTGACAACGATTTTAGGCATAGTGCGCGCTCCGTATTATCACTGTACGATTAATTTGAATTCCAATTTTTTCGTCCCGGTAAGAGTATTTATATTAGCACTCTTCTCAAAATAACCGGATTTCTTCACAACGAATGTATATTGCCCCGGTTCAAGTTTATTGCGACACCAACCGCGATTATTGGTTGAGCCAAAATATGTTTCATTCCGAAGCCTGCTGTTCATGCTATAGTAACTGACTTGTGCGTTTTCAACCGGTTGCCCTGTCAACGCATCTGTTACTTCCACTTCAAGGGATGAATTTTCAGGTTCCATTCTGGCGACAATCACTTTTGATTTCGGAGAAACCAGAACAACAGCGTCCTTATATCCTTCCTTTTTTATGAGCACTTTATGATTTACAAGGGGCAGTGCAATTTCGCAGGGTGTTTTATCCTTGCGACTGTAGCTACGCCCCTGCCGGTATATTCGGCTAATGGTCGCGTTGATATCATTATCATTTGGAACGGTGACGTCTTTTGCAAAGAAGCGGACATTTCGCGTCAAGCTTACGAATATTGTTTTTGGTCCGTTTTCGTCCACAGTAACCCGAACCCTTTTCGAGTTGAACCCGGCTCTGGTAAATAGAACGCTATGATCCCCGACTGACAATGCGATTGTTTGTGATGATCCTGTTTTGCCTGTTGGAGTCGGCGAACCATCAAGGTAAAATGTCGCTCCGTTGGGCAAGGATGAAACGCTAATAAACTTTTTAAATAAGCCCTCGATTATGTATCTGCGCGTTTCTCCGTCCACGATTTTGAAATTCCACAATCGATGGTCTTCTATATCCACCGCTTCTGCTTGAGTATCAAGTGTGAAACCGGTTAAATCCTGAAATCCAGGTTTGCTCATTTCGATATTTAACGGCTTGCCGACTTCCCATTCGAGAATCGTGGGTGTTCGTTGCTTATATTTGATATTGTTGATATAAACGGTCGCGTCGATGGGATCGGAGTTCAGTTCAATTTTTGTTTTAAATCGAAATAAATATGGTTCATAACCTTTGCGGGATTTTTCTCCATCGATCTGGATTTCTCCGGAACCAGGGACTGTTAGAGAACGCGTCAAATCAGGAAAACCGGCATAAGTTAATTTAAGCTTGTGAATTCCCGGTGATATTTTAGCGATGTTAAGAGGTGTTTTTCCCGGCGCTTTTTTGTCGTCGATGTAAACATTAGCTCCTGGCGGAACCGAATTTATTTTAATTGCAGGTGGAAAGAGATAATCATATATCTGTTCCCCGAACGATGTCCATCGAAAGGCAATATTCAGTACCATAAATATTATAATCGCTGCTAATGAACCAACTGATCCGATGATAAGCGGTTTTTTGTGTGTTTTTGCCGAAAGCCGTATGACGTCGATGACGGTTTTGATATCATCTTCACCCTCTTCTTCGTCATC
>WJJN01000365.1 GCA_014729735.1 Candidatus Zhuqueibacterota bacterium | reverse complement strand
TATTTCGCGACCATCTGAATACATTTTCACGCTGGGAATGCTGCGCACCTGCATCTGTGCCGATAATTGCGGATGCTCCTCGGTATTAATCTTTACCAACTGCCACTTATTCCCAGCCTGTCGCGCAAGTTTTTCCAGAATTGGGCTTAACATTTTGCACGGTCCGCACCATGGCGCCCAAAAATCAACGATCACTGGTGTTTTATGACTCGCCTCAATTACATCGGTTTGAAAATCAGTAAACTGTTTTTCCATTATAGTTCATTTCCTCTCGACATTTAATCAAATATTCTCTCATTCTTTATCCCGCAATTAAGATAGTTTAGATGCTTAAGTGTGTTAAAAGTTCCTGCTCCCAAATGTGCGAAGCATTCCGAGGAGCATTCCACATCGTCCGATTCATTTTTCAGTTGACATTTTGCGTTACAATGGTTAAATTAATTTAAAATGAACTGCCGCAAAGCACAAGCATTCTCATATTTCAATCTAAAATAAGGATTAATCCGATGAGGAATGCACTATCGTTGTTAAGCTGGATTTTCGGTTTTCTGTTTTTGCTTCTGTTCCTATTGAGTATATATTCAGGACGTTTTATTCCCTCTATTTTTGCATTGATAATCTCGATTTTGCTGCTGCCACCTATTCGGGAATGGATTCGGAATGTGACTGGAATCAGGTTCCCGATTTGGCTGCGCGGTTTATTGATAAGGCGGTTTTATTTCGACGAATATGGCACTTTATGCCCCGGAACGCGTCGAGAAGTTGGTATTGTGCGGACCCATGGGATACACCGGCACAAACAGCTCTGTGTTGCGAATACTTTTTACGACGATGTTCCCGGCAAAACCGGTACGGGCGAGCGCAACACGTTGGGCATTTGGAGATGACCCTGCTATCAATGCCGCCGTGGGAGAATGGTTTGAAACTATCCTGACGGGAGTAATCTCACGGCAGGCTCGTCCGACGCCTTTTACTCAGGAACAATTGCAACATCTTAAAATGCCAGTCTTGTTGTTATAATGAATTTGTGTGTAGTTTTATAGGTATCAAATAATGCATTTGAAGCTTTCGGGGGGAATAAAATTTTAGCTGAGGAGGAGTCATGAAAAGAAGGCAATTTTTGAAAACAGCATCCGGGGCAGTTGCATTGGCAATGTCACCGTGGTTGGGGAAATCAGTTTTCGCAGAAGGAGAGAAGTCGTTTAAAGGAAACGAAATCGTTGAACTGGGGCAAACCGGGATCCGGGTGTCAAGGCTGGCACAGGGAACCGGTACCGGAGGCTCCAGGCGATCATCCAGATTCACTCGTATGGGCAAAGAGGCATTCGACGATTTATTGCAATACAGTCTGAAGCAGGGCATCACTTTTATCGATATGGCGGATTCGTACGGAACGCATACATTTGTGAAGGAAAGTATTAAACAAGTTTCGCGAGAAAAACTTGCATTGTTATCGAAAATTTGGGCTTATAAAGAACCGTGGAACACGCCTTCAGGTGGGGCAAAAAAGGAACTGGATCGCTTTCGCAGCGAATTGAGAGTGGATATGATCGATGTGTGCCTGATTCACTGTATGGTCAGCGAAAACTGGACGACCGAATTTGAACGCGTCCGCGATGAGTTGTCTGAGCTAAAAGAGAAAGGTATTGTTCGCGCAGTCGGTGTGTCGTGCCATTATTTTGGCGCCCTAGAAGTCGCGGCTGAGCACCCGTGGGTAGACGTCATAATGGCACGGATTAATCATAAAGGAGGACGCAGATATTTTTGTGATGATTCCCTGGAAAATGTCACGGCGGTTCTCAAAAAAGCGCGGCAGAATGGCAAGGCAATTATCGGAATGAAAATTTTCGCGAATGGCAGGCTGGTGCAACCGAATGAGAAAGATGAATCACTGAGTTATGTATTCAAAAATGACCTTGTCGATGCAGTTTCCATTGGGATGTGCTCCAAAGAGGAAATCGATGATACCATGATGCGGATGGCTAAAATATAATGTTGTTTGAACCAAGCCTTTGTTAGATTTCCGAAATCTTTCCCCGACTTAATGCAATACCGTTAAAGAAGCCATTGCCCGGAATGTCGACCAACAAATATACATATTCGGCAATAGCGGTGTAATCTATAAAATTGGAGCTACTATGTCTAAATTTACGATGCTCTTGCTCGCAGTTGTAATAATATTCTTTTCTTGTTCAAAAGATGTTCAGATTGTCAGCTACCCTTCAATTTCTACACTGAAAAACAGCAATCTTTACAAAGTTCGAGTAAACGGGACGCCTGTCTGGACCGAAAAGCTGCGCACGCATTTCGAACTTGAAACGCTGCCGGGCTGGTTCACAGAGGAGCCGTATACAAATGAGCAGCAGGAAGTTCACATCACTAATTTCTCCTGTAAAGGAAAACTGAATGTCGAAATTACTCTCGAAGTTCCGGTAGATTCGGTGAGTATTCATCCGTTAAGCCGGAATATCAAACCTGGCATCAGGGAAAATACCTTCTCTTTTAAGTTAAAAAAGCCGGAAAAGCTTTACATAATAGTAAATAAGCTTCCGCCGCTTTGTTTTTTCGCGAATCCAATTGAAGTGGAGAAGCCTGATCCTGGGAATGAAAATGTCGTTTATTTTGCTCCCGGTGTTCATCGACCGGGAATGATGCATCCCAAAAGCGGCACCACGATTTACATCGCCGGCGGTGCTGTGGTGTTCGGCGGCATTGAAACCGATGGCAAATCCGACATTCGTGTGCTCGGTCGCGGCATTTTAGATGGTGGTTTTCAATACAGGCGCATGGTAAAATTGCAGAATTCAAAGAACATCGAATTTGACGGGATTATCATCCGCAACGGGCGCAGTTGGACGAATACAATCATCAATTGTGACAGCGTGATATATCGTAACGTAAAAGTCATCAGCTTTCGTCCCGGCGGTGACGGGATCAATCCGCTGAATTCCCGGCATGTCGAAATAGACAATTGCTTTCTGCGCTGCACCGATGATTGCATCGCCATCAAAGCACCGGATGGGGAGGTCGCGATGCACGATATTCGCGTGACGAATAACACGATGGTGGGATTCGCGTTCAGCGACGGATGCACCATCGGCTTCGAAACCAACGCTCCCAGCATCAGCGATGTACTGGTGAAGAATTGTGACATTATTCAATCACGCGGCGGTTCAAGGGTGGACGGGCATTCGGCGTTCAGCATTATCTGTGACGGTCCGGCGAAAATTCACAATGTCCGCTACGAAAACCTGCGGATTGAACAGGATGTTCTCAAATTGTTCGAGCTGCACATCACTGACGGGACGAAATATGGCATCGATCCGCCGGGGCATATTCAAAACATTCATCTGAAAAATATTGCATGGTCCTCGAAACAATCAATCATTTTGAATGGATTTGACGCCGATCATCTCGTCCGGGATGTGGTATTTGAAAACTGTAAAATTCAGGGAAAACCTCTGGGAGAACTGCGTGATGATGTTTTTCAGATTAATGAGTTTGTGGAGGGAGTAAAATTCAAATAGTGGCTTAAGGATCTTTAAAACCGCAACGTAAACGTCGTCTCATGACCCGGTTCGGATTGCACACTGATGGAGCCGCGATGCAGGCGCATGATCTGGCGGGAAAGGCTCAATCCGATGCCGGAACCGCCTTTCTTTGTCGTAAAGAAAGGAATAAATATTTTCTCCTGAACTTCACCTTCGATTCCTCCTCCGTTGTCTGTGATTTGAATAATTGGTCGCCCCCGCGAATCCATCAAACCAATAATGTGAATTTTACGATTTTCCTCATTAGCCACCGCCTGGATCGCGTTCACGATCAGATTAATCAATACCTGTTCGATCATCGAAGGATCGGCTGTTATTTCCAGTGAATCGGGATCGATCATTGTCTTCCAATGGATGCTGTTTTCTTTCAATTGATCTGCCATCAACTGATCGACACGATTGAAAAGATCACTCACGCGCACAATCTGAAAATCCGGGCGCGGGAGCCTGGTTAGTTTGCGGTATGATTCCACAAAATCCAGCAAGCCACGACTTCGTTTTTCGATAGTGTGGGCAGCGCTACGTGCATCTGTGAGCATGTCTTCTTGCTCGGATTTCTTTTCAAATTCCGGAATGCGTATATCATTCAACAAGCCCTGCATTGTCGACGCTAAAGAGCCGATAGGTGTTACCGAATTCATGATCTCATGGGTCAAAACACGAATCAGATTTTGCCACGCTTCCATCTCCTTTTCTTCCAACTCATACTGAATATTTTGAATAGAAACCAGGGTGTACTGCTGCTCCCTTAATTTGAATTCAGTGGCATAAATTGCCAATTGCAGAAGATCACCATGCTTCTCAATTTTGATCAGGGATTTATCTCCCGGTTTCGTATTTAGCAGTGCTTTTACAAGCTTTGGACTAAATGATTCCAGCGCCCTGATATTCTTAAGATGCGGAATTTTCAAAATTCGTTTTGCTGCCGTGTTTATTAATTCAACTTCACCATCCTGCCGGAATGAAATCAAACCGATTCCGATGTGTTTCACCACGGTTTGCAGATAGCGATATTGCTCCTCCTTTTCGGCTCTGGTTTGCTTGAATTTTCCGAGCACATCGGCAAAGGCTGATTTTAAATCAATAAAGGATTTGCCATATCCAACAGAAGCAAAACTCTGTGAATAATCTTCATATTTGATCGCTTCTAAAAACCGGCTCAGGTAGATGTTTGTCTTTTCCACATAACGAATGAGGGTGTATATCTGATACAGAGTGGCAAAACCGAGTAATAAAATGAGCGCAAAAAGAGATGTTTTAAAAAACAAATAAAAAAACAAAAGCATGGTCAGGCTCAAAGCGATCACCCGGACGGTGCATACTATTCGGAACTGTTTAAAGACCATATTTATCCAATCTTCTATAAAGCGATGTTCTGGTTAAGCCTAATTCTTCAGCAGCTTTGCTGATATTACCCCCATGCTTGTCCAGCGCTTTTCGGACAATCAGCTTTTCCGCCTGTTCCAGATCATAATCTTCCAAAACCAGCCCCTCGCCTCCTTTCTCCCGCATAGACAGGAAAAAATCAGAAGGATTAAGAACTTCAGACTCACTTAAGATTACTGCGCGTTCAATCGCGTGCTGTAGCTCGCGTATATTGCCGTGCCAGGTATATTTTTCCAGCTTTTTCAAGGCTGAGCTGTTGATTCTTTTTGCGGGGATGTTATATTTTTTACAGTAGATTTTCAGAAAATGATCAGCTAATAGCGGGATGTCTTCTTTTCGTTTGCGCAGCGGAGGTAATTGAATTTCCACCGTATTAATCCGGAAAAGCAGATCTTCTCGGAATTCTTTCGCTGATACCATTTTGTGAATCGGTCGGTTCGTTGCGCAGATGAGCCGAATATCGATCGGGCGAGGCTTGTTAGAGCCGATGGGGGTAATTTCCCGGTTCTGAAGACAGGTCAGCAATTTTGCTTGAAGCGGCAGAGGTAGATTACCGATTTCGTCCAGAAACAGTGTGCCGCCCGAAGCGATCTCGAAACGACCGATACGATCTTCACGGGCATCTGTGAACGCTCCTTTGACATGACCAAACAGTTCGCTTTCGAACAACGTATCGGTGATGGCGCCCATATCTACAGTGATAAAGACCTCTTTCGCTCTGGATGACTGACGATGGATTTCACGCGCAACCAATTCCTTCCCTGTCCCGTTTTCACCTAATATCAGGATATTTGCATCGGTCCTGGCGACTTTGCGGATGGTGGCAAATACCTTTTCCATTGCAGGACTGCTGCCGATGAAATTCTGGAAGGGTTGATCCAGATCGGCGAATAACTGTTGCTGTCGTTTTCGCAGATTATCGACTTCGGTTCTGGTACGCTTTAAATTCATTGCTGAAGAAATTGTTGCCAGCAGCTTTTCATTGTGCCATGGTTTTAACACAAAATCCGTTGCACCTTCTTTAATGGCTTTTACCGCCATCTCGACATCGCCGTAGGCTGTAATCAGTACGACCACGGTCGCCGGGTCAATTTCCAATATTTTATTAAGCCAGTAAAAACCTTCCCTGCCGCTGGTAACGTCCATCGTAAAATTCATGTCCAGCAGTATCACATCGTAATTTTCATTCTTCAACAGGGTGGGAATGAGTTTTGGATTTTTCTCAGTGTGGACAAGCTCGAAGTGCTGCTTCAGAAATAATCGTGCTGCCTGTAAAATATCTTCATCATCATCGATAACGAGCAGCCTTCCAAATTTATTCTCCATTTTAAAAGCCTTTTAAATATTACAGTTGAACTGGATCATTGTAGTTGCAAATTATACACCATCCTAAAAATTAAAATGCCAACACCTTGTTAATATAACAAATTATCGCAGAAAAATGCAAGTTCTTTATCTGCGAATATAAATTCAGATGTTCGTTATCGTACACATACTGTAATGAAAGCGGATACTCTTTTTTTGTGATACGGCTGTAAGTTATTGAAAAATAGTGTTGGCATGGTTGTTGGAATATAAATCAGACGTCAAACGTACAACGTGAGAAAGGATTTGAGATAGGG
>WJJN01000364.1 GCA_014729735.1 Candidatus Zhuqueibacterota bacterium | reverse complement strand
GACACCGGCAATATCGAGGATCAATGAAAAGACGAGGTAGAAATCGCCTTTTAAGAATGATTCCTGTCCGAAGATCAGTCTCCACACATCGTAATCAAAACTGACGATTGTTGTACCGATCAGCAGAAGCACGAATCCGGCAAATATTGCCAGATGCATCGAGCCGGGATAAGGTTCTTTCAGGAGCCGGTAATGTGCAAGTGCGTACTTCAGCAAATCATAAATTCGCTGCCCGATTTTATCCAGCCTGTTTTCGCTTTGTCCCAGCCGCCACAATTTAACGCGCCTGTAAAATCCATACGCAAAAATTGCCAGCGTGATAACTAATAAAGGATATAGAATCGCGTGGAACGGAATATTCCAGAAAACTTCCCGGGTTGGAATTGACTGCGGCATTGCATGTCTCCTCATTTAATACGACTATCCATAAAACAATAGATTTCCGAAATCTTCAAAATTGAAGTCCCCTTTTGAAGGGAGATTTAAGGGAATGTTGTTATAAGTAATTGAAATTAAAAGACATCATCCCTGACTCCTTCAAATGGGGGAAATCAGATTCAGTCTATTTATCAACGACTTTTTTCAATTCTTCTGTCAGCCGGGGAACAACCTCGAACAGATCGCCGACGATGCCGTAGTCCGCTTTTTCGAAAATCGGGGCTTCGGGGTCTTTATTAATTGCAACGATGCATTTGGACGAGCTCATTCCTGCCAGATGCTGAATAGAGCCGGAAATTCCGCACGCGATATACAACTGCGGTGATACGACCTTTCCGGTCTGTCCGACTTGTTCAGCGTGTGGACGCCAGCCGGCATCCACTGCTGCGCGGGATGCGCCGACAACGCCTCCGACAACATCCGCCAGATCTTCGAGAATTTTGTAATTTTCCGGAGATTTCATTCCTCGTCCGCCGGATACAATGATATCGGCTTCAGTGAGATCCACTTTTCCGGCAGCTCCGGCGACCAGTTCCTTCAATTTTGCTTTCAGGTCGTCATCACTCAGCGATATATCGAGTGTTTCCACACTCGCTGATTTTCCGGCATCCGACTCCTGTGCCGGGAAAATATTGGGTCGCAGCGATGCAATCTGCGGCGAAGATTCGAATGCATGATCTGCCAGAATTTTATTGGCATACATCGGGCGGCGGGCTTTGATCTTGCCGTCATCGACTTCCAGTCCGGTGCAATCCGTTGCCAGGGCAACGCCCAATCCTGCGGCGATACGCGGTGCAAGGTCTTTGCCCTGCGCTGTGGCTGCGATCAGGATCACATCCGGGTCGACCTGTTTAATTGCTTCCAAAGCGACTTTTCGATATGCATCGGTAATATAATGTGCCAGAATATCATTCTCAGCAACAAGTATTTTATCGGCGCCGTATTGTCCCAACTCCTGGGCAATCTCCGAAACAGCATTACCCGGGACGAGCGCCACAACTTCGCTTCCTAATTTATCTGCAATACGACGCGCTTCGCTTACAATCTCATAAGTCACTTTGCGAAACGTGCCTTCTCTTTGCTCGGTTATAACGAAAACTGGTTTCGACATTAAATCCTCCTCATTTTATATCGCTTTTGCTTCATCACGGAGTAACTTGACTAATTCCGGTACCGCATCTGCGCCTTCACCAACTATTTTACCGGCTTTTCGTGACGGCGGATATTCAATATTGACAATGGAAATTCGCGAATCGTCGATGGCAACTTCTTTCTCATCGATTGTTTTCTTTTTCGCCATCATAATCCCCCGCAAGGCAGGATATCGCGGTTCGTTCAAACCTTTATCAGCCGTGAATACCGCAGGCATTTGTGTTTTTACGACTTCCGCACCGCCCTCTATTTCACGACGAGCCACGGCTTTTCCGTCCTGCAAATCTAATTCGATTATCGAGGTAACGCATGGCAGTCCCAACAACTCTGCGACCATCGGTCCCACCTGAAGATTATCATCATCCACTGCCTGCTTGCCGAACAGCAGCAGATCGAATTCCATGTCTTTAAGAACTTCTGCCAATGCCTTTGCGGTGGAGAGTGAATCGTGATATTCATCACTGGTTTTGATGAGGATTGCATCGTCGGCTCCCATTGCCAGGGCACTCCGGATTGCCGATACTGACCGCTCGGGTCCGAGTGATAAGATCGTCACCTTGCCCGCCCCCAGTTTTTCCTTTATCTGCAATGCTTCTTCGACTGCAAATTCATCATACGGATTCAGGATCCAGTTGATGTCAGCAGTTTCGATGCTCTTCTTATCTCCGGCAATTTTGATCCTCGTCTCTGTGTCCGGCACTTGCTTTGCGCAAACAACTATATTCATCGACACCTCCTTAATTTATAATGAAACGATAGTGATATTTTACTTTTATTCGGTGTATTCACTCCGGAGTGAAATCCCTTTATGGATTTCATCGTCCCGAAAGAAACAAATAAAATTGATCGAAAATATTCAAACTCGGAAGGGCTGTATCAAAAGTCATTTTTTGGTGTCATTCCTGCGAATGCAGGAATCCCCCAACTTTTTAATAATTAGGAGATTCCGGGACAAGTCCGGAATGACATTTTACAAAAAATCAGACTTATGATACAGCTCCGCATTGCATAAAGGCAATGCACTCCGGAGTGAATTTCCAGCGCAATGTTTTTGAAATATAAAATTATATTTGCAAAAGTCAACATTTTTTTATTAGAGCATTGTTTTTTCGATGGTCCCGGAACGGAATTCGTCCATAATCGGAAGCGGAAAGGTTGCCGGCATGAGCAAGATCATTTGGGGACGAGCGGTGGGACAAACGTGAATTTCGTGCATCTTAGAGCCATACGCCGGACGGTTTGCCAGCACCACGCGATCCGTGGTATCGATATCTATTGAGATACAGCCGCTCACCAGACCGGTACCGATACGCTGGGCGACCCGTGGCAAGAAATCCGGGATATTATCGGACATTGGAGCTAAAAATACTTCAGGCTCAATTTTTTGAATAACGTTCGCTAAAAAATCACACATTTTCATGTTATCATTTGTTTCGATCTCTCCT
>WJJN01000363.1 GCA_014729735.1 Candidatus Zhuqueibacterota bacterium | reverse complement strand
TTCACGATCAAATAAATGCCAGTGAGTTCAAAGGCTCCGGAACGATTTATGTGGAAAATCCGCAGAGCGGTGTGTTCACTGGTCACAATATACCGTTAGTTTATGACAAAGCAGCGTTCGTTCTGCACATGCTGCGGCATACGGTCGGGGACAGCACCTTTTTCAAAATTTTGAAAACATATTACGCAGATACGCGTTATCAATACAACGTCGCATCGACGGAAGATTTTCAGCAATTGTGCGAAACTGTGACCGGCATGGACCTCGATTTCTTTTTCCAGCAATGGATTTTCGGCGAAGGCTATCCGCACTATGAGGTCAGTTGGAATTATATCGAAAACAACGCCGGTTCATACACGGTGAACGGCTCTGTCAGGCAGAAAGAAACGGCAGAGCAGATATTCAAGATGCCGGTGGATATTACGATCAAAATGGGAGGGAGCGATACTACGTTCGTTTTCTGGGTCGATGACGAAATGAATTTCTTTGAATTCAACGTGCCTCAGCAGCCCACTGATCTGGTACTGGATGAGGAAAACTGGCTGATGGATGATACCGAATATCTGGTCGCGCCGCAACTGGCAGTGGTGTTTTCCGAAGCCACCGAGCTGTCAGGCGCTGGCGACGGTTATCCCGGCGCCAATGAGACGGCGCAAGTGCGGATCGAGTTACTGAACACCGGCGCGGGAATTTCGGATTTGACCGCAGTACTTTCCACAGACGATCCGGATGTGACCATCACCAAAAGCGAGAGCAATTTCGGAACTGCAAATTCCTATCAAAAAGCAGGTAATACCGGTGATCCCTTCGAGATTAGCTTATCCGCAGATTTCGAACCGCACGTCGTTGACGCGCAACTGGTGCTATCCGGTGCAAATAATTATCAGGCGAGCATTCCTGCGAAATTACGCGTTGGTAAGCCCGGTGTGCTTATCGTCGAGGATGACGGTGAGCCGCTGTTCGATTCTTCCGTACAATTAATTTTCGATGATGCGAGTATTTTGACTGGCGGAGTGGCTGCCGATTCCCTGGCTGAACAGAATATTTCGATGGGCGATTACTCCATCGTTATCTGGAATACAGCCTCCGACAGTACGGAAACACTCACGCAGGAAGATCAACAGATGATTTCCACATTTCTGGAAAACGGCGGCAAATTTGCCCTGTTTGGCGAGAACGTCGGACAGGATCTGGTCACATCCGGCGACGAAACGGACCACGCATTTTACAGCGACGTGCTGAATGCCATGTTCGTGAATGATAACAGCGGATCGAGCATCCTGCGCGGCGTTCCGGGCGATGAAGTCGGACAGGGACTCATTCTCGAAATGCGCACTGACGCCATGCAGTCATTAGTCGAATCTCCGGATGTCATCAGTCCGGCGGAAAATGGCATCACGTTCATTCAATATCTGCCGTCACAGGCATCCGCGGCGGTGCGCTATGAAAATGCAGATTCAAAAGTCGCGTATTTCGGTTTCGGATTGAACGCGCTTGCCGCACGTGCGGAAGAAAATGGCAAGCAGTTGTTGGCAAATCTGGTCGAATGGTTCCGGAAAACAGGAACCGGCATTTCCGGAGATACCGGCGATCAGGCAAAGCCGGCGGAATTCGCGCTGCATCAGAATTACCCCAATCCGTTTTCTGCAGGCGGACGCACGAGCGACTTCGGAACAATAATTGAATTATCGCTACCCAATACCACGCAGCTCGAAGTGACGATCTACAACCTGCTCGGTCAAAAAGTGCGAACGCTTGTCAATGCAAGCCGAAAAGCCGGGACGCACCAGTTTACCTGGAACGGACTGGATGATTCAAGCCGGCAGCTTGTGAGCGGAGTCTATTTTGTGGTAATGAAAACACCGGAATTTGAGACGAGCAGAAAGATTTTGATGGTGAAGTAGGCTTCGGAAAAATGTCATTCTTAGGATCCCGCTTGGCGGGAGACGAAGAATCTCATACCACTGAGTTTCGTGATATGAGATTCTTTTCGGCATTGCTCAGGAAAGGTATCACTCGTTCTGTTTGTCAGAATGACATTAGCATGGTGTTCGCTCAGGCGATAATGATTATTTGACGTCAATAATTATCCACGTAATGTCATCCTGTTGAGCTGCTTCTGAACGTTGCCATTTGCGTAAACCGTTCTGAATGTGCTCATCGAGTTCAATGGCAGGAACATTTGCAGTAGATCGAATTAGTTCTGCCAACCGGTGATCACCGAAAAACTCTCTTTCCGGATTCTCAGATTCTGTAAGTCCGTCTGTATACAACAGAAACCGGTCGCCTTTATTGAATGCAAAATTTTTAACAGGATATTCCGTCTCGCCGAAAAATCCGATTATCAATCCATTGCTATCAATGAACTGTACCTGCTGTGCTGCTGAATTCCAGTAAAGCAGCGGCGGATGCCCGGCAGCAGAATAGCGGGCTTCGCCGGATTCCGTATCGATATAAAGATATGCAGCGGTAAGGAATTGCCCCTCTCGCAACCGGTTTCCGAGAGTCCTGCCAAGCAGCCGCAGAACCTCTCCCGGATCATGCGCCGATGCCACCAACGTTTGTACCGCTACTTTGATCATGGATGCAATCAGCGCCGCCGGAATGCCATGCCCGGACACATCCGCCACCAGAAATCCGGCATGATGCTTATCGATCTGAATAAATTCATAGAAATCACCGGCAACCGCGTTCATGGGGTAATAGGCGGGAGAAATATTGAGTCCTTCCATCTCCGGCACTTTATCGGGCAGAATGGAAGATTGAATCCTGCGCGCCGTTTCCAGCTCACTCTCGATTGCGATCAATCTACGTTCGTTGGCAAAGATCATTTTTGCGGCGACATACGCCAGCGAGAGCAATAGTGCTGCAAAACCCAGCCATCCGGAAATCGCTTGAGTTTGATATCCGAACAGCCGGGATAGGTTGTTGTGCAATGCCTCGGCAGCAAATATAAATGTCCCGGCGGCAAGAACACCACGATTTGGCAGAACAAGGTATTTGTCCGAAAGCTTCTTAACAGAAACGACAATAATGAATACAAGCAACGTAAATGCAGCCAGCAGGTTGTTGTAAAGCATAAACGTCTCTGGCGTTCCATGAACAATAAACCATCCGATTCCAGTTGCAGCAACCAT
>WJJN01000043.1 GCA_014729735.1 Candidatus Zhuqueibacterota bacterium | reverse complement strand
ATCATCGAACATGGACATTTGCTCACCAATCGAGTTGTCGAGGTTCGAAACCGCAACGCCCAGCAGTCGCACCTTTTTCCCCATCCGGTTGAACGAATCAAACAATTGCATTGCCACATCATAAATTTCTTTTGATGAATTAATGTAATGGATGAAGCTTTTGGATCGCGTAAATGTCGAAAAATCAGCCAATCGAATTTTCAGGGTAATTGTTTTGCCCTTCATATTTCCCTTACGCAATCCCCTGCTCACTTCATTTGACAAATAAAAGATAGTCTGCTTTAATTTAGCAGTATCGTCTGTGTCCTCGTGATAAGTGGTTTCATGGCTCAAAGATTTGGCATCAGTATAAGGAACCACAGTCCGGTTATCGATACCGTTCGCCAGATTCCAGAATTGCACGCCGGCTTTTCCCAGATATTTGATTAATTTACTTTGCGAATAGTCTGCCAAATCGCCGATAGTCTGAATGCCCAGTTTTTGCATGACCGGCTCTGTTTTTTTGCCGACGCCCCACATCCTGGAAATCGGAAGAGGTCGCAAAAAGTCTTTGACCTTTTCTTTTTCGACAATTACCAGCCCATTTGGTTTTTCAAGATCGGAGGCAATTTTTGCCACGAATTTGCTCGGCGCGACACCTACGGAAGCTGTCAATCCGGTCTGCTGCTTGATGCAATCTTTCAGTTTTTGCGCAATTGCGCGAGGCTCGCCAAACAGCTTAATGCAGCCGGTAATATCGATGAAAGCCTCGTCGATGCTAACCGGTTCCACAGCAGGCGAGAAATCCTGCATGATCTTCATAATCCGCCGCGATAGTTCCTGATAACGCTCCATGCGTCCCCGCAGATAAATACCGTGTGGACAGCGTTTATACGCCTGCGAAATCGGCATTGCCGAATGGATGCCGAATTTTCTTGCCTCGTAGCTGCATGTGGAAACCACGCCGCGACCGGCGCCTGCTTTTGGATCGGCACCTACGATCACCGGTTTGTCACGATATTCCGGATGATCCATCTGCTCCACCGCAGCAAAAAACGCATCCATGTCGATATGTAGAATTACCCGGTTCATCTGCTAAAAATGCTTTTTAGTTTCGATAATTCGTTTTTCTCAAAAAATCCGATAAAATACAACACTACAAAATAAGCCAGGATAAGCAGCATATTAAATGGTGCGGGTTTACCTGCATAAGAATAGACACCGGCAATGTACAGCAAAAACGTGACCACAAATAGTTTGGAAATCCGAAGCCACTCGTATTCTACCGGATAAAGATTTCTGGTGTAAAAATAAAGCGACACAGCCATAAAAGCATAACCGATAAGCGTCGCCAGCGCAGCGCCCATCAATCCCAGATGTGGGATCAGGAAAAAATTCGCCGCGATATTCAATGCAGCACTCAATCCGGCTGTGATTGCCAGATATTGCGTTTTATTTCGCTGATAGATTCCCACCTGAAAAATAAGATAGATCCCGTAAAAAATATAAGATGCCATGATTACCGGTACGATATTCGTCGCTGACCAGTACTGTTCTCCGAACATTGAAACTCCGAAGATGCTAATCCGCACAATTTCATCGATATAGAGCGAAATGACGAGAAAAACAGCACAGCACAGGAAAATAAAATACGTCAGGACTTTTGAGAAGATTTCTGCCGCATTCTCGTCTTCCTTCACGGTCGAGAGATGATACGGATGCCAGGCATATCGAAACGCGGTTACGATCAGGCTCATCACCAGCCCCAGTTTGTAACCGGCGCCGTAAAGCCCGGCTGCCTCATCGCCCATCAACTCACGGATGATGAAACGGTCGCTTACCGTCAGCAAAACCATGCCCAGCAACGACGGAATAATCGGCAAACCGAATTTGATCAAACGGGTACTCATTTTCTTAGAGAATTTGGGCGCGAAATATTTTTTCAATAAAACAGCCAATCCGACTAAAGTGATCACTGCCGCGCAAATGCTCGCCACAAAAATCCCTCTGATGCCCTGATTATAAACAACGATTAGCACATAATTGAGTACGATATTGATAGAAATATTAAAAATGCTGAATAAGACAAATTGCACAGGTTTTTCTTCTGCCCGCAGCACGTTAAATAAGAGTAAATTTAGAGCATCGAAAATCAGGATGATGCAGCTTAAATAGAGCAGATTCGTGTGCTGCCCCTCTCCGAAAACAAGTTGCGACAATGGATTAGCGAAAAGGATCATCAGTGCGGATAATACCAGCGAAATGCCCAGTGTCGTCCAGAAAGATGAATTGAACACCGCCTTTTTTTCTTCATCATCTGTCGCATCCACGAAGTAACGGATTTGCGCTGCATTTATTCCGGCAGAGTAGAAAATCGAAATAAACGGGATGAATGCGAATCCGTATACGTAAACCGCATATTCATCAGGAACCAGATAATTCGTGTGCAGCGGCAGTAGTAAGAAACCGATAGAGCGGCTCAATATATGTCCAATGCCGTAAATCGCGGATTGTCTGAATAATTTTAGCAGGCTGCTAAACAAATGACGCTCACTTTCTTT
>WJJN01000362.1 GCA_014729735.1 Candidatus Zhuqueibacterota bacterium | reverse complement strand
ACATCAATAATGGCAGACAGATCTCGCCTGAGAAACGGTTCTCCTCCAACCAATGCCACTGATGTTACACCAAGATCGTGCGCTTCTGCTAAAAGTTGTTCGATCTCACTCAACGTCAATTCACTAAAATTTGCTGAGCCTGAATTTGCCAGACAATGTCGACAATTTAAATTACATCTTTTAGTCACTTCGATTTTTATTGCTTCCGGCAAAATCAGTGGAGTATGGATCCCTTTGTAGCTATATGAGTAGAAAATTTTTCTTAGCAGCTTTCTGGCATTGTTATTTCGAGCAATTGTCTTTACCTCTTCAGATGAATTTGTCAACTTCTGCCAGTAAGATTGGAAATCGCGATAAAATTGCAGACAATTCGAGCACTCATGTTCTGAACCGTTGGCAATATTCATTATAGAATCATAAATAGTCTTATCACATTCATGGCACGTGCTAATTAATGCTGCAAAAAAATCACGCTGAAAATTGAGTTCTTTTTTCATTTAAAAGCTTTCTTGACAATACTTTGTGATAACATACAAATTTTGATTTCAAAGGAAATTGAAACCCGCCTGAATAAGAAGATAATATTTGAAATGCTGGATGTAGCGTCGCGGACATTTGTTTTACAAAACGTAGACCATCTTACGCGTGCAATTTTTGATGGTCTGGTTGAGAGACATTTACTTCTCCAACTCTGATATTCGGAGAGATCTGACTAACAAATCTCTCCGAATAATCAATGTTTGCGCGGAAAATAAGATCTACATTGTTTCAATGCAACTCCAATCATCCAGTTGTTTGATTTTAGCAACTTCCACGCAACTCCAGTCGTCCATAGAATTTGCCAATGATTGAGTAGTCAAAAAAGATAGTTCTTTTGACATGTTGTTCTCCTACTGTTTTCTCTTCTACTCGTATGGCTTTTCGATTCCGCCCCGTTTTTTTATGTGGGTTCTGGACTCCACTTCGTTAATATATTTCATGATCTTGTTTGTAATTGGAGTGTACAAAGCATACTTACAAACATCATGTAACTTAGTAACCTGTATCGGATTTTTTCTCACGAACTTTAGAATGTTTCTAAACTTTCATTCAAGATGCGTGAATGTGCTCTCAATATCGAGTTCATAAGCATTCTTTGTTACTTTTGTCCGCGTCACTGCAGGAAAAAGCTTTGCACGTTGCTGATCAACATTAACTACTTTGCTATGTCCTCCACGATAAATACCCGTGCCAAAAAAGTGGTCGTTGAAACACATGAGCATACCCACAAGATGAACAGACTCGGGAACTGAAAAGCGCTCTTGATCCACATATTTCTGCCCCATATATTCAGATTGAGAAGACTCCAAAAATTGATTCAGTTCGCCGGATTCCATTTCGTTTTTAATATACATGTCCACTCCCCGACCGCCACTATTTTTCTTAAATACCCAATTCTGATTCCTTTCCAGGATAGTCTCGCGAATCGACTTTCTTTCAAGGCTATAAGCTGGTACCAGAAAATTAGACAAAAATGCGTATTCTTCTTTTGTAAGATAATCTTTCATTATATCATAATTGGCTAAGACCGCGAGGACACGTTTATCATGTACCAGAATCAGGGTCCGTACATTATTCAGGCAATAGCAGTTTTGAATCATTGTTTTTAACACGAGTGGTTCAAATCCCGGAAGCTCGGAACGGTCCATTTCCAAAACAAACTGTGAGCATCTTTTACCATCCACAAATATTTCTCCATCAATCACTTTTAACTCGTCTTGTTTTGCTTCGATATAATTTATCCCCCTTTTTTTCAATATATCCAGAAATCCGAAAATTTCCGTTCCCGGCTCTTTATCATGAACTAATGTGATCAGCCTGTCTTTCTTGAATTTTCCGCCAAGCATATCAATAAAGGCAGTTCGGTCAAATGCACACGAAAAAGGGAGGTGAGTATTTTCACTTAATTGATCCAGAATCAACTGGGAGTAGTAGGTCACCATCCAACCATTTAGAGGATAACGTGCTCCGATCTCACATATTTTGGGAGTAAAACTATCTTGCTCTATCAAAAAATCCGGTCGATAAATTCCAACTTCGTACTCGATCCCCTGCGCCATCCGCAATATCGATTCCAATTTATCTGAAAGATTATATACCCTGCGGATTCGGGAATCATCGAAATAATGTGTAACGATCCGGTGCAATGCTTTATTGAGCACTCTGCAGAGCGCATTCCATTGGTTATTCAACTGAGGAGGATTCAGCAGTATTGTATCGGAAAAATCCTTTTCTGTCAAATGGATATTTCCGTACAAAATATGATTCAGACGATCATAGTAGTCCCGACTCAACTCTGCAGTGTTCAAAGAAAAAGGCGTGAGCAGCCTGAGACTCTCTCTCTTATCTACTATTTTCACGCTTTGATTTGTTTCGCCACGGATAATATGGCATATTCGGGATATTTCGCAGAGATCCAAATCCGGATAATTCGGCAGACAAATAACTTTCTCAGCGATTTCCTCTGCCACAGGAAGATTCTCGGGACTGGCTGAAGGCAGACCACGATAGGAAGGAAACTGACTGATAAGCGGATAAAAATAGCGTCGCCCGTAAATGCCACGCCTTTTCAGTTCTTCATAAAGCTCGTCACGGGTTTTCCCGTATTCCTCTCGATTTACAAAAATAGGAAAGTAGGAATAATTATGACGCACCTTACTTATATCATTGAAGTAGTCAATACCTGGAATGTCTTCTAAAGCGCTGCGATATAATTCAACGTTCTGTTTTCGTTTTTCAATATTTTCATCAATTCTTTTTAATTGCAGTAAACCAAGTGCGGCTTGAAACTCACTCATTTTCGAATTGATCCCGGGGGCTATCACTGAGGTTTCATCTGCAAAACCGAAGTTTTTCAAATAATCAATTCTTTTCTTCGTTTTTTCATCATGACAAACAATTGCCCCGCCTTCAAATGTGGTAAAAACCTTTGTCGCATGAAAACTGAGAACAGAGATATCTCCAAAATTGAGTATACTCTCACCATCCACCTGCACACCAAATGCATGACAGGAATCATATATTACCTTTAATCCATAAATGTCAGCAACTTCCTGTATTTTTTCCACATCGCATGGATTGCCATAAATATGAACAGGCAAAATTGCCGTGGTTTGCGGAGTGATCGCTGCTTCAATTTTATTGGGGTTTAAATTGCATGTATCAGCCTGAATGTCGATAAAAACCGGCTTAATTTTATTCCACCACAATGAGTGAGTCGTTGCAACAAAACTGAACGGAGTTGTAATTACTTCCCCGGTAATACGAAGAACCTGCAATGCAGTAACCAGCGCCAGGGTTCCATTAGCAAATAAGGAAACATAGCTCACGTCCAGAAAATCAGCCAGCTCCTGTTCAAACTGTTGATGAAAATCCGCGTTATTCGTTAATCGCCGGCTTTCCCAGATTTCTCGGAGATACGGGATAAATTCCTGCAGCTCCGGAAGAGCCGGTTTGGTAACGTATACTCTGTTGTTATTCTCAGCCATT
>WJJN01000042.1 GCA_014729735.1 Candidatus Zhuqueibacterota bacterium | reverse complement strand
CTTTGTTGAAGCCACGCAGGATGTGGGACTCGATTTATTCAACAAACCAAATCAGACTTCATTAAATGTGGGTGATCTGGATAATGATGGCGATGAGGATGTTTTTATCCAGATCAATGACTGGACAGGTGATGATATAGAAGCCCTGCTATTGAATGATGAATCCGAAGGTGTGCGCAGTTTTGTGGATGTCGCCGCATATACGGGGATGACTGTACAGGGCGACCGCAAAGGATCGGCAATACTGGATTACGACATGGACGGATTGCTCGATGTATTTATCCCGTCGTTGCAATATGGCAGCATATTGTACCACAATCTCGGACCGGAAACGCCGAATAACTGGATCGGCTTTGACCTGTGGGGGATCCAATCGAATAAGGACGCGTTGGGGAGCTGGGTGACATTATATGCCGGAGGCAAGAAGCAGGTGCGCTATACCAAAGCCGGGCAAACCTGGAAATTGCAGGATAAACCTTACGTGCATTTCGGTATCGGACAGGCAACGAGTGTCGATTCTGTGGTTATTTGCTGGAGCCTGGGTAACAAGCAGGTGCTGATTAATCCGGCGATCAATCAATATCATAAAATTGAGGAATCCTCTGGAACGGATGTTCTGTTGGCAGATATTCAGGAACCGCAAAAATTGATTTTGGCTCAGAATTATCCCAACCCGTTCAATCCGACAACGACTATTCATTACATTTTGGCTAAAACAGAAGATGTGACGCTAAAAATATTCAACGTTCGGGGTGAAGAGATTTCGACATTGATCGCCGGTGAAAATAAACCTGCCGGGCAGCATTCTATTAGGTGGAATGGAAAGGACGATCACGGCTCGAAAGTTTCGTCCGGGATTTATATTTATCAATTACAAGCAGGTGAAGTTATCGTTACGAAAAAAATGTCTCTCATCGAATAGCAAAAATGAAACTTGTATAATTTATAAAATTATTTATCCAATGTTCACGGAGTAATCGAATGAAGATGAAAAATATAGTCCAGGTGATTAGTTGTATCATTCTATTCTTTAATTCAAGCACAATTGCTCAACAAGACAATGGCAATGTTTTTGAGTTGACATGGAAAGCCAAGATTCCGCAGCATTATGGCGATGCTTCTGAAATGGGAATCTATGCACCCGGAAGCCTGGATATTGATCAGGATGGAGATAAAGAATTTTTGATCTATGATCACTTTAAATACTCATTTACTCCGGTTGGTAGGCTGCAATTATGGGAGAATGTCGAAAATGATAGCTTTAAGCTTGTTTGGATGCAGGAATATCCGGATTATTTGCAAAAAGATAATCCGGGTGCCGGATTAACAGTAGCGGATTTGGATAAAGATGGAATGCAGGAGGTTCTTATCTCAGTTGAAGATGTGATTTACATTTATGAATGGGATGGGACAACTTTTGAATCAGGTGCAGGACTCCCGGATGAACCAACAAGAATTCTTTATACAATATTTGATAAACGCGGTCAGGCATTTATTCGGCAACTCATTGTCAAGAATCTTGATTCGGATCCTGATCTTGAAATCTTCATGGGTTATGGTTACAATAAAGGTTTATATTGCGTCATTGGTTCATTCCCGGGATCAGATTTGACTGTGCCGGAATGGAAACTAGAGTTTATTGATGATTTCTATAATGTTACTTTAAGTGATGGTGGTGGATATCGTGTTGGTGGGGCTGTTATTGATGATTTTGATGGTGATGGAAACATGGAAATATTTACATGCCATCGAGAAGAATTCGCTGCAACCCGAGTATATGAAAACGACGGCGTTGATAATTATGTCATAAAGCATACAAATGTGCCTGATTCATTGATAATCAATCCCCCATTCGATGGTGCATTTGCCAATCCCGTTTTCCATGATTTTGATGGCGACGGAGTTTCTGAATTTGTAATCAGTGACATTCATGGTCATATATTTTTGATCACTGCCGAGAGCTCGGATAATTTTCAGGATTTCGGACCGTCAGCCTGGATTTACCTGATGAATTGGCCACAGGTTCCTGCCGGTGGATTTATGCGAAGTGGGTATATGGGCGACCTTGATCAGGATGGTAAAACAGATGTGTATTATAACGATTATCGAGCCCAGGCAATATTAGATTTGGAATACCAGGGCGGTGAGATTACGGATCCGGATAGCTGGATACCTTATGAAATTTATCCAATGCCCGGAAGACGGTTTGGAAAAGTGGGACCAGCCGGAGATTTGGACGGCGACGGATTCGAAGAATTGGTGTGTAATATGGGTGGACTGAAAGATGGACAAAACTTGCATATTATCGAGAGTCAACACCGTCCCACTAAAGTCAGAGAAAACGATCGATTAATTGCCGCCGGTTTTGCTTTGTTAGATAATTATCCCAATCCATTTAATCCCACAACGACAATTCGCTACAGTTTGGCGAATCCGGAAAATGTGACGCTGAAAATTTTCAATGTACAGGGTGAAGAAATTGCCACGCCAATCACCGGCGAAAGCCAGCAAGCAGGTCAATATTCCATTGTGTGGGATGGCAAAGATCAATACGGACAAAAGGTGTCGTCCGGCATCTATATCTATCAATTACAAGCAGGCAAGCATATCGCTTCTAAAAAAATGACATTACTTAAGTGATTTAATGATGTTTCAAGGAGTAACTTTTAATGAATTTAATATCCCGATTGTTGCTGAGACTTCTCATACTCGTGCTGGGTTTTGTGACAATCACAGCGTATGCAGATGAATTACCGAAGGTTCGGTTGGTTTCGGTGGAGCGGATATTTGATAACGGCGAACATAATGCATTCACCGATATGTGCAAGTTCAATGGCAAATATTACATCGTATTTCGTAGTTGTCCGGATGGGCACATGGTATATCCGAGTTCATCAATTATTATCATTTCGAGCGATGATGGAAAAAAGTGGGAGCAGGTTCACCAGTTCAATGTATTGATGCGAGATGTGAGGGATCCTCATTTTCTGGCATTTCAGAATAAACTATTTGTTTACACCGGCACCTGGTATTGCGAAAATCGATATTGTAACAATGAAGACCGGGATATTAATTTGCATCTGGGTTATGGAGTCTGGACCTCTGATGGAAAGGAATGGCATGACCCGGAAATGCTGGAAGGCACTTTTGGACATTATATCTGGCGGGCAGCAGCTTATAACGGAAAGGCATATATGTGCGGCAGGCGGCTACGTGAATTTGCTGTGGTGCCGCGTTCGGAGGAGAGTAAGAAATTCACCGAATCTGCGATGCTGGAAAGCGATGATGGACTGATCTGGCGGAAAGCAGCACTATTTCAGGAATTGCGCGGAGATGAAACTGCTTTCCTGTTTGAAGCGGATGGAAGCGTTTTAGCTGTTGCCCGACGG
>WJJN01000361.1 GCA_014729735.1 Candidatus Zhuqueibacterota bacterium | reverse complement strand
TGCTGCAAGCCGGGGAATGACTTGATCGCCCAGAACAGATCGGCTGCCGCGCCGGGCGTGCGCACCACATCCAGACTGGTGAGCGTCACCCCTTCTTCATCCGACGCAGTGAATGCGCTGGCAGTCACCACCACCGATTCCCCGCGGATTTCTGTCTGCCGCATTTTAATGTCAAGCCGGATATCCGAATCCGGCGTCAATTCCAATTCTTTCGAATATTGTACATAGCCGATGAAAGAACAAATCAGCTTCACCACGCCGGTCGCACCGGTTTTGATGGTAAATTTACCGTCGGCATTCGTCACGGCGCCTTCCATCCTGCCCTGCAAAAACACATTGGCATACGCCAGCGGCTCGCCATTTTTGCCGGTCACAGTCCCGCTGATTGTTCCGGCAGAAAGGATTTCTGTCATCAGTAAAATGACTCCGAATACGGTCGTCGCGAATAATTTAGCGGATTTCATTTTCTTTTAATCCTCACGAATATTGGTCAAAGATTATCTGGAGTTGTATCAAAAGGCATTTTTTGGTGTCATTCCTGCGAATGCAGGAATCACCTGAATTTGCAATAAAAGGAGATTCCGGCACAAGCCCGGAATGACATTTTACAAAAAAATCAGCCTTTTGATACATTCCCAAGCTGACTGTCTCTCATCAAGCTTCTATCTGCACCCAAAATAATCCAATTCAAAATAATTTTCAACAAATCATCAGTGAATCAACACATAAATCGGTAAACGGCAAAAATCAAGAGTGAATGAATTTGGAAAATCCTTGCGCAGGTTCAAAGCCTTCGTAATGATTTTGAATTTATTTTTAAATGACTTGACATTTACAGCCTAATAAACTATATTGAATACAGAGCTTCAAAAGTTATCAATAATCGAATAGCCGGGAGGTTATCTTTTATTCATTTCCCGGCTTTTTTTATTTTTGAGAATTCGTGGTACAAAATTAAAGGAGTTATCATGCAAGCAGAAATGAAAGATACGGTCAAAGTGCATTACGTAGGGCAGCTCAAAGACGGAACCGTGTTCGATACATCGGAAGGGCGTGAACCGCTCTCGTTCACCATTGGGGAGAAACAGGTGATCCCGGGTTTCGAGAATGGCGTCATTGGCATGAAAGAGTCGGAGAAAAAGAAACTGCATATCCCGGCAGATGAAGCATACGGACAGGTAACGGACGATCTGGTTTACGAAGTAAATCGAGAGCAGGTACCGGATGATATCAATCTGGAAGTCGGGCTGCCGCTGCAATTGCGCGCCCGAGATGGACAGGCGATGAATGTTGTTGTGACAGAACTATCCGATAACAAGGTGAAGCTGGATGGGAACCATCCGCTCGCAGGCAAAGACCTGACTTTCGAGGTCACAATGGTTGAAATTCAGAAAGAATCTGAATAAAAAATGAATGCCCCTGAAAACATCACAGTTGCAGGGGCTTTTTTCAATTTATATCAGCCGTTATAGAAACACTCCTTAATTCTCTCCAAAATTAATTTTTATTAATTATTTTCGTTTCGGAACAAATATTCCCTCCGGATAGTATCAATTTCGTAGTTTATCAAACTATATATTGAAGATAATTCGTTTTCACCCCGGATAGCGAACCTTCTGGCATTAAACTACAATTCTTCATTAAAATTCAAATTTTCACATCCTGGCGCTTTCGTGCAATAATCATTCGTTGCAGCAAAATGAGTTTGCTATGAAAAATAACTTGTAACGGTTTTTCATTGTGCTTGCTCTTCTCGGATACTTCTTCTTATCGAATTGCAATAACCGACTGAATCCAATCAGTCAGGAAATGAGCACATTGACTAAACCGGATAGAAATACGATCTTTTACTCCGCCCTATGTGGGCTATTATTGTGGAGTCGCAGATTAAATTTATATTAATCGGCAGCAAGTATGGCGATTTTGGCGACGCAAAAATGTTTTACACGGTATTTGTTGGTGTTGGGTACGGGATTCGTTGAGAAATCAGAAACCTAAAAAAATCATAGGAGAACACAGTATGAACACTAAAAATTATTTGCCGATTACTTTAATTTTATTGATGGGATTTTTTCAAGCCACTTTAGCCCAGAAAATACAATTAGGAGCTGGAGGGACGTACGGTTTTGAGAATCAAATAGAAAAACAAAGCCTGGGATTTCAATTCAGCGTAATCTATAAGGCACAAGAACGAATCGCAATTCTGTCAACTTTAGGTCAGTTAAAAGAAACGAATAAATTTCCTGATTTTAAATATGTCAGCAGTGCACCTTATTCCCAGGTGATTTTTCTGTAAAGTGGTTGAATTAACTCCTGTTTTTTATTTGTTTGAAAATTCTTCAAAATCAATATCCATGTCTGCTGGCGCTGGTTTCGGCTTGTATTTTGCAGAAAATAATTGGAATTGGAATACTTACAGCAGCCTTCATGCCAGTCGGATAGAGAATGGTCTTGTTTATTATGAAAATAAAATGGAACCGAACCTGGGATATAATCTCAGATCAGCAGTGAATATTTTTGTAAATTCTAAACCCTATTTTTGTTTTGAGGGAAAATATGCCTTTTATAAACCATCAATACAATATGAGATTGGTCGCTCAGACACTCATGAAACATATTATGGTGACCGTAAAATTAATTTAAACACATTTTTCATGACGATTTCATGTATGGTTTTATTATAACTTCAGCGGGTGCTGGAGATCGCAGAATTGCGTCTTAAAGCCGGGCAATTATCTGAATTCGAGGTCATGAATACGCTGGTGCAGTATTGCGTTGCCGAAGATAGCCTTAAAGTTGCGCAGTATAGTTTGAGGCAAAAATGTAGATATGATTGAACACCCCCCGCAGGTTTCTCTCATTATTAATATATTGATCCTGCGGGAGATCTGTTGGTAAAACTGCTTATGTAAAATAATATTCCTAAAAGTTCAAATATATTACTCCCCCCAATTATCCACCAGCTCCGCATTCGAGAAGAAATGCCCGATTTCGAATTTCGCGGTTTCCGGGGCGTCGGAGCCGTGGACGATGTTCTGTTCCT
This sequence comes from Candidatus Zhuqueibacterota bacterium, assembly GCA_014729735.1. Taxonomy (GTDB): domain Bacteria; phylum Zhuqueibacterota; class Zhuqueibacteria; order Thermofontimicrobiales; family Thiofontviventaceae; genus Mariaggregatimicrobium. The sequence goes on along the minus strand of WJJN01000361.1, from coordinate 65 downwards.
TGCTGTCCGCGTATAATTTGCGGATCGTGCCTTCGTCTGCCTGCGCCGGGTCGGTGGCGCCGATG
>WJJN01000360.1 GCA_014729735.1 Candidatus Zhuqueibacterota bacterium | reverse complement strand
CGAATCAAACAATGCACAAAATCCTTCGGCGACCTCGTTCGACGTTTGATCCGCATCAATGAAGGCTATCGCGATTGGATTATTCGGTGACGCAGCGTTTACAGCAGTTGAAACAAGATATCCGGATATTAAAATCCGGCAAAAAATCGACAAGAGCCTGTTCATGATTTGCTCCTTTTCTTAAATATCAACGAAATTGGTTTGCTTCAAAAAAGTGAGAGAAAAACGGATCGTTCACAAAAGATAGCACTTTCATGTTGATATATCCCTACATTGTATGAATAAGATGACGAATCTAATTCACTGCTGAGGGATTTACCGATACAATTCGGGAAGAGGTTGTTATAGATTGGTCATCAATAATAAAAGTTACGAAAATTTATTGGAAATGTCAATATATTAATTGATATGTGGCATTCATACAAGGAATGCCATGGGCATTGCCAGTAACGTTCAAAAAGATATTGACTTTGTGGGTAAAAATTTTTATATTTGATGATCGCGAGAGTGGCGGAATTGGCAGACGCGCTAGACTTAGGATCTAGTACCTACGGGTGTGGGGGTTCAAGTCCCCCCTCTCGCACGGTATTTTTTTATTTATAGACGATATTCATTGTAAATTGAGGAGTGAATGTTGGACGTATCTTATAATGATAAGAGTAATTGGGAAAAAGAAGTAGAAGTTACACTTTCTTATGAAGAACTGGCGCCGGATTTTGAGAAGGCTTATAAAGACTACAAGAAACGTATCAGCCTGGAGGGATTTCGCAAGGGCAAGGTCCCAATGGATTTAGTTAAAAAGCTGTATGGTAAAGAAATCGAAACTCATATCGCAGAAGAAAAAATTCCTGAGATTTTAGAGGAAATCAGGGATGAGAAAAAACTGAAACTGATTTCACCGGCTAAACTTCAGGAATTTTCTTATGATAAAGAAAATGGTTTGAAATTTAAAGTGTTGTTCGAATTTGTGCCGGAGATTGAGCTGGATAAATACAGCGGATTATCGCTGGAAAAGAAGACGTACGAGATAAGTGATGTCGATGTCGAGGAAGCGTTGAAGAATCTTCAGGAACAGCAGGCAACCATGAAAACAGTGGATGAAGAGGCGCAGGTGGGTCATTTTATTGTCGCTGATTTTCAAAAGATCGATGCGAGTGGTGTACCGATTGTCGGACAAAAGTTTGAGAACCGATTTTTTCAGTTGAATAAAGCCGAGGGCGAAGATGAAAATCAGATGACAGAGCAACTATTAGGCGTGAAAGCAGGCGATACACGCAAAGTTAAGTTCGAGACTGAAAATCAGAAGGAACAGGAACAGTTTGACTTTTATGAAGTTTCTGTTAAAGAAGTGAAAGAAAAAATGTTACCGGAAATCAATGATGAATTTGCCAGAGACGCGGGTGATTATGAAAATCTGGAAGATTTAAAAGAAAAAATGAGCAAAGAACTGAAGTCCCGGTTCGAAGAAGATTATGAATACATTTTCCGGCAGAATTTAATCGATGAAGTTGTGAAAGTGAACACGTTCGAGCTGCCTGAGCCGATGATCGAAAATTATCTTCAGGCGGTCATTGAAAAGGCAAAGGAAGATTCGAAGGGACAAGGGGTCGATGAGAGTCAGATTCGATCCGAACATCGTCCGGATGCGATTCGGCAGTTTAAATGGATTATGATTCGCGATAAAGTCGCGGAATTGGAAGATATAAAGGTTGAATCGAAGGAAATTGATGAGTATATTGAAGACATGGCGAACAAGAACGAGAATAACCGGATGCAGATTATAAATTACTACCGCCAGGCAGAGAATCGCGACCGGCTGGAAACGGAACTGCTGGAAAAGAAAGTGGCTAATTTCATTGCCGAGCATTCGGATGTGACGGAAAAAAAGGTCACGCGTGAAGATTTGGAAAAGAAATCAAATATAATAACTTAATTCGATGAGGAGATTGGGATGAGTTTGGTACCTATCGTTATTGAGCAAACGGGTCGAGGAGAGCGTGCGTATGATATCTTCTCGCGATTATTGAAAGAAAGAATCGTTTTTATCGGATCACCCATTGATGACGCAGTTGCCAGTCTGGCAATCGCGCAATTGCTGTTTTTAGAGGCAGATGATCCGGAGAAAGATGTTTATATGTATATCAATAGTCCCGGGGGATATGTGACTGCAGGAATGGGAATTTACGATACAATGCAATATATTAAACCCGATGTCGCCACGATTTGTATGGGGCAGGCGGCAAGCATGGGCGCAGTGCTTTTGGCTGCCGGAACAAAAGGAAAACGGTCGGCATTGCCGCATTCGCGCATTATGATACATCAGCCACTGGGCGGTGCGCAGGGGATGGCGTCTGATATTGAAATTCAGGCAAAGGAAATTTTGACGATCCGCGAGGAGATCAACCGGATTTTAGCCGAACATACCGGTCAGAGCATCGACAAAATCGCAACTGATACGGACCGGAATTTCTTTATGTCTGCGGATGAAGCAAAGAAGTACGGGATAGTCGATGAAATTATGGCACACAAAGCACGCCCGAAATCGAAAAAATAATTGAGGATTTTGATGGATAATCAATACAATAGACGACGAGAAAGACTGTTTATCTGCTCGTTTTGCGGTAAAAATTCGAATCAGGTTGATTGTATCGTAACCGGACCGGATGTTTATATTTGTAATGATTGCGTGAAAAGCGCGAGCGAGATAATTAAAGAAGATTTAAAAAGAAGAAAGAAGTTAGCAAACCAGAAGATTCGAACGCCGGCGGAAATCAAACAGGAACTGGATAAGTTCGTGATCGGACAGGAAGAAGCAAAAAAAGTGATCTCTGTCGCGGTTTACAATCATTATAAACGAATCGATGCGCTCAATGACTGGGATGATGACGTCGAGCTGGAAAAAAGCAACATCATGCTGATAGGACCCACTGGTACCGGGAAGACTTTAATGGCGCAAACGCTGGCACGGTTCTTACAGGTTCCGTTCACGATTGCCGATGCAACTTCACTCACAGAAGCAGGATACGTCGGAGAAGATGTGGAGAATATTCTGGTGCGTCTTGTTCAGTCCGCGGATTATGATGTGGAAAAAGCCGAGCGCGGCATCGTGTATATCGATGAGATCGATAAGGTTTCGCGCAAAAGCGGCAATCCCTCGATTACGCGGGATGTATCCGGAGAAGGAGTTCAGCAGGCACTGCTGAAAATCCTGGAAGGCACGGTAGCTTCCGTACCACCGAAGGGCGGTCGCAAGCACCCGGAGCAAAATCTGATCAATATCAATACGAAAAATATTTTGTTTGTCTGCGGCGGCGCGTTTGAAGGATTGGAAAAAATCATCGCATCGCGAATTGGTAAGAAAACAGTTGGCTTTGGCGCTGATGTGCAGAAAAAGCGGGATATGTCCCAGGGAGACTTGCTACGCCAGGTACAGCCCGAAGACCTGCTTCAGTACGGCTTGATCCCGGAATTGATTGGCAGGCTGCCGGTGGAATGTGTATTCGACGAGTTGGATGAAACCGCGTTGCTGAACATACTAATCGAGCCGAAAAACGCGCTGGTACGCCAATACAAGAAAATTTTCCAGATGGATAATGTCGAACTGGAATTCGAGGAAAAAGCCCTGAAAGCTATTATCAAGGAAGCTAAAAAGCGAAAGACCGGCGCACGGGCACTGCGGGCAATCGTCGAACAGGTGATGCTCGATATCATGTTTCACCTTCCGACTCAAAAGAATCTGAGTCAGTGTATTGTTACAGAAGAGGTGATCACTAAAAAGAAAGATCCGATTTATATTTACAACGAAATAAAGAAAACTGCTTAAGATAGAAACTGAAATTCAAAAAGGATACTACGAATTTCAAACATAAAAACGACAGAAGCGTGCCTGGAATGCGCTTCTGTCGTTGTGTTTAAAGGATATCAGTTATAGACAAAAATGATTTATCACTTATTCGTTTTCGTCGGAATGTACGCTCTGTTTGTCGGTTTTATTTTGTTGTTCAACTGGATTGCTGAAAGAAGGGAAAAGAATAAAAGCAAAAAATGAAGGTACTTTCAGCGAAATT
>WJJN01000359.1 GCA_014729735.1 Candidatus Zhuqueibacterota bacterium | reverse complement strand
ATTGAATGGGCAGATCATTGAAAATACGGATGATTCCACATATCTTTATTTCTGCAGGAATAAATTCCAGGAGCATGATACTTTGAGTTTGCTTGTCAGTGGCGTCGAAAAAGATACGATTACCAATCATCGATGGATTATCTCTAAATATTCCAGCAGTGAAATAATCGACGAGTTAATATTTTCACCGCAAGCAGATACTTTTGTAACGAAGGGAGATTCGCTGCTGATTTCAGTGGTTTACAACGTTGGTGAGGATTCATTAAAATATGTATGGTTTTTGAATAGCGAGCTAATTTACGATCATCCGGATTCTATTTATACTTACAAGCCGGACACAGCAGTATTCAAGATCGATACTGTTCAGCTTTTTGTCATCGATGCGATCAATGATACGAGCCGGGCTCACGAATGGCTGATTTCCAATGAGAAACCGCGAATCCCGTTGAAGTTGGCATCCGCTTTCCCCGCAACCGATACGACGATTTTCCGGGGAGATAGTCTCCAATTTATAGCCAGACTTCAATCACCGCGACCGGATTCCGTGAGTTTTCGCTGGTTCGTTAATGAAGAGGAAATATTATCTCAAAACGATTCGCTGTTTCAGTACCTCGCTAATGATTCTTCAATTTCATCGGATTCGATACAGGTCTTTATTTCGGATCGTGATTCAGTTATTCATCTGGTATGGCAGGTGACTGTGCTGGAAAAACCGAAGTTGTACCAATTAGAAGCCCCGGTATTAGTCTATCCATTGAATCACGAACAAATGAGCGATGACGGTAAATTCATCTGGAGCACCGATTCTCTGGATACATTTGATAACGAAGGTTATCGCTATGTTTTCCAAATTTCGACGGATACACTTTTTGCTGACATTGTGGTGAGTGACACTGTCGAAGCGGATACTTTCATTCGCTTTGTACAAATACCTGACAGGGACAAAATCAACGGACAGCAGCCATATTTCTGGAGAGTGCAGGCAATCGGTAAGAACGACCAGATGTCTGATTTCAGAATATGCAGAAATGATTTCTCATATCTGCCACCATTTATAGAACTGACAAATTTTTATGCCGAGCGCATTACAAAAGGACATATTGCGATTTATTGGGAAACCGGTTATGAACTGCAAAATTTTGGGTTCAATATTTACCGCAGTCGGAAATCTTCTGATAATTTCATAAAAATCAATGAAGATGTTATTACCGGTGAAAAATCCTATTCTTTTGTCGATGAAACAGTCACAGCGGGTGAGACTTTTTATTATCAATTAGAAGAGATTTGCAAAAACGGGGACAAGAAAACGCATCCTGCGATAACTGTAGAAATGCCGATGCCGGAAAATTTTAATCTGTTCCCCAATTACCCAAATCCATTTAATACGATAACTCTGGTGCGGTATCAACTGCCTGCTGCATCTCAGGTAACTATTGATGTTTATAACGTACTCGGCAGACGCATTCGTACTTTGGTTGATGAAGTTAAGGAAGCAGGCTTCTACACTGTCACCTGGGATGGTTTGGATAGCGACGGCTTTCCTGTAGTGAGTGGTTTGTATTTTTACAGAATGCATGCCGGTTCCTTTAAAACGACCCGAAAAATGACTGTTGTGAGGTAGCGTAAGCTGCTAAAACTACTTGCATTTTAACTTTTTTTTTTATACCTTTCAACAATTCTATAATAATTAATCCAATTCTATATGTGAGGCATTTTTAATATGAGTACTTTAGATAAATTAACTCAAATAGATGAGGTCAGTGTTAACGGGAAAAGTTCGCGACTTCCCGGTTTCTATAAATTGGATATTTCTGAACGCCTGGAAAAGCTCGACGATTTTTTTAAGTTGAGCACAAAAGAAAAGTGGATGTTAAAGAAAGAAACATTGACGGCGGAATTAGCTGATGTGATGATCGAAAATGCGGTGGGCGTGTTTGGTTTGCCTATCGGACTGGCTGTGAATTTTAAACTAAATAATAAAGATTATATTATTCCGATGGTAGTCGAGGAATCGTCCGTAGTAGCGGCTGCCAGCAACGCTGCACGATTAATTCGTGAAAACGGCGCACTCACCTCCGAATCGACTGATCCGATAATGATCAGCCAGATTCAGATTGTGGATTCACCGGATCCTGAAGCCGGGAAAAAACGAATTTTAGAGAAAAAAGAGGATTTGCTTCGCCTTGCAAATAAACAGGATCCGGTTCTGGTAGATCTCGGAGGCGGTGCACAGGACCTCGATGTGCGGTTATTGGAAACGGAAAGTGGTACGATGATTATCGTCCACCTTTATGTCGATACTCGCGATGCCATGGGCGCCAATGTCGTAAATACCATGGCAGAAACACTGGGACCGATTATTGCCGAAATCGCCGATGGTGATGTTATTTGTCAGATCGTTTCTAATTATGCGGATAAACGAATGGTCAAAGTGAAATTTGTACTCGATAATGTGGACTGTCTCGCTCGTGCAGGCTACAGCGGCGAGGAGGCGGCGGATCGAATTATCAAAGCCTATCATTTTGCAGATGCCGACCCGCACCGGGCTGCGACGCATAACAAAGGCGTAATGAATGGCATCGATGGCGTTTTGATCGCTACTGGCAATGATTGGCGTGCCGTGGAAGCCGGTGTTCATGCCTATGCTGCCCGCGACGGTCGTTACAGGTCGGTGAGTAAATATTACCGTGATGAAAAGGGCAAGTTTGTCGGTGAGCTCGAAATTCCCATGGCAGTCGGAATCGTCGGCGGAGTCACCAATTTGCATCCGGGAGTGAAAATCCTTTTAAAAGTCATGAATGTCGAGACCAGCATGGAACTGGCTCAGGTAGTTGCCACCGCAGGATTGATCCAGAATTTTGCTGCAATTTGGACATTGGCTACGGAAGGAATTCAGAAGGGTCACATGACATTACATGCCCGTAACGTTGCAATTTTTGCCGGTGCCTTTGGTGAACTGGCAATTAAGGTCGCAAATCAGATGGCACATGAGGGGCGTGTACGTTACGACCGCGCAAAACAAATTTTGAAACCGCTTTTAATTAAACATCGGGAAGAAGAAGAACAAAGAAAAAAACGTGAAAAAAAATAAGCGCCATGAAAGCCACTGCACCTGCTAAAATTATCCTGTTCGGAGAGCATGCTGTTGTTTATAATCAACCGGCGATTGCAATTCCCGTGAATGATGTAAAAGCATTCGCCACTATTGAAACAGATGCGAATCTTGATGATCCGGTGGTCAGAGCTGACGATTTTGGAATCGAGCACTCATTGAATAAAAAATCCGTGCCCGGAAAAATTGAACATATTATGAAAGCACTCAATCTTGTCCGGGAGAATTCAAATTCCGGATTCCCGGATAAGGGATGGCGGCTTTCTGTTTCTTCGAAAATTCCGGTTGCACGTGGCATGGGCAGCAGTGCAGCAATTAGCGTCGTGTTGATAAAAATATTCTTTAAATATTTAAAGCTGGATTTATCCCCGTCTCGGCTGATTGATTTATCTTATGAATTGGAAAAATTTCATCATGGAACACCAAGTGGGATCGACAACGCCGTGATTTCTCTCGGTGCTCCGATCCTGTTTCAAAAAGAAAAGGGTTTCAAGGTGTTTCATCCAAAAACATTCCACTTCGTTATTGGCGACACCGGGATTGGCAAAAAGACGGCAACTGTCGTAAAAGATGTAGCTGCAAGATATCGGAAAGCCATGGCATCATATAAGGCAATTTTCGAAGCCATTGGTTCCGTGGCAAATCAGGGCTTGGATGCACTCAGCCTGGGTCAGCATAAGAAATTGGGCAGATTAATGAATCTGAACCAATCATTACTGGATGAATTGGGTGTGTCCTCTCCGGAGCTGGAACATTTGATCCACACGGCTCTTGAAAATGGTGCATTAGGTGCAAAATTGTGCGGCGCAGGAAAAGGGGGCTGCATGGTTGCATTAGCAGATTCGATTGAACATGCTGAAAAAATTTCGGTGAAATTATCCGAAGCCGGAGCAAAACAAACATTTGTAACCACATTGAAGCGCGGGAATGGAAAATGAAAATCTTGATCGCAATGACAGGCGCATCTGGTGCAGCTATCGGTTTTCGGTTGCTAGAAGAATTAAGCGCTACCAGGCATACGATTTACGGGATTATTAGTGAAAACGCCCGATGGGTAATTCGCCACGAATTGGGAGAAAATGCTAAACCGCCATCTGTGGTTTATTATGACGAGTACGATCAGATGGCTCCCTTCAACAGCAGCTCATTTCTGTTGGATGCAATGGTAATAACGCCATGTTCAATGAAAACACTCGCAGCAATTGCTTCCGGTTACAGCCATTCACTAATCACCCGCACCGCCGAAAATATGCTACGCGTGCGATCAAAGCTCATTTTAATGCCCCGTGAAACACCGCTATCTACAATCGCATTGGATAATATGACGAAATTATCCCGCGAAGGCGCGATCATACTGCCACCGACAGTTGCTTATTATCACAAGCCCGAAGTGATCGACGACATTACAAAATTTTTTGTGGGTAAGATACTGGATATTCTTAAAATACCCAATCAGCTTTATCGCCGGTGGGGTCTTAATCCGGATTAGATTGTTTTGAAAAGTTTAAACTCGAAACGCATGAAGATTTACATTTAAGATTAGTTGATCGCCGATTCTTCTTTTTCCTTTTTGCAATTATGAATTAATGAGTCTTCGATGCTCTTCATAATACATAAATTGTCAGGCGAGTATCATGGAATTTCGAAGCTGTATTTCCGAAGAAAAAAATCAGGGGGACCTTGAACAGATTACAGAAAAAGTAAGCCCGGATAGAAAAGCAACGCACATCATCAACCGGTTTGAACCCAAATCCGTGCTGCTGGAAAATGT
>WJJN01000041.1 GCA_014729735.1 Candidatus Zhuqueibacterota bacterium | reverse complement strand
TTTTGTTGAATCGAGCTGTGCCCAGAGGTAATTTCTTTTTTTGTTCCACAGTAAGTGAATGGATCGCGCCTGTGGGACAGACTTTCCCGCAAAGCACACAATCGTATTCACAATATCCGGAGCGCGGATCGGCAATAGGCGTCCAGATGCCTTCCCAGCCGCTTTCCAGTAATGCCGGCTGCAAATATCGTCCCGTCGTGGAACAAATTTTGACGCATTCCTGACACCGGATACAACGATCCAGAAATTCATCTTCCTCCAATGCACCCGGTGGTCTGATAGCGATATCGACATTGTTTTTATCCATAAATGCCGTTTTCGTAATACCGACAGCCATAAGCCCCGCCAATCCGGAAAAAACGAATCGCCGTTTTGACACATCCGTTTTGATTGGCGATCTTTCTGCCTTTAGCGAATATTCAAACGCATCGGTGGGGCATATATTAACACAGTTCATACACTCAATGCACTCGAAACGCGAATAAGAGCGGAAATCTTCGGTAATCGCGTCCATTTTGCAATTACGGTAACATCGTCCGCAATCGATGCAGTTATCATTGACTGACCGCTTTAAAATCCTGAATTTCGATAACAGGGCGTAGAAAGCACCCAACGGACACAAATAGCGACACCAGAATCTCTTTGCCAGCAGACCCAATCCCAAAATTCCGCCGAACATCAACACGACGGCAACGCTTTGTTGAAAATGCAGCGGTTCAAGAGGTATAATTGAACCGCGAAATGAGTCGTACAAAGAAAAAACTGTATCTTCAAACCAACCAAGTTTAATAAGCAGATTAAAAATTGATTCGACAAAAAATGAAAAAACGGGATAGATCGTCAATGTAAAAGTTCTGGTGATCAGAGCAATGGGATCCATGAACCAGATTAATTGTACCGATAAAATCGCCGCAAATAAAACAAGGATCAAAATCGAATATTTCCAGACGCGGTAAGATCGTCCTGCATCGTTTTTCCATTTCCGTGCTTTCGCAGTGATGCGATCACTGAAATCGATCACGGTTCCCAGCGGACAAACCCAGCCACAGAACACCCGCCCCAAAAAGACTGTTAATATAATAAATATGAAAGCAATGATAAATGTGCCGATAAGGAATTCGGTGCTCATTATAATTGTCGTGATTGCCACAAGTGGATCCGAACGGAGAAAAATATCAGACGGGATCACTGCATCATAAGGAAATGTCGCCTTGAAAAACAGGTAAATAAAAAAAATGAGAAAAAAAGATTGTGAAATTCTTCTGGCTAATTGCATCTTGTTGTTCCGTAACAAAAAATTTATTTTACATATTAAAATTGAAACAGGAGGAGATACTTTAAAAACGCATCACCCCGGTCCAATGGCAACGGTATAGTCTCCTACCGGGGTGATTTCTGATTTTAATCTAAAAGAATTTAAGCAGACAGGTCTGCTGTCGCAATTTTAAGCTTATTCAAATCGATCTCGCCGAGCCCCAATTCATGAGCCTTGCGGATATAGCCGAGATCATTACCTTTTAAATCAAATAACGTTGCACCGAATGAATCTACGGCAACAGGATCTATACCGGCAATGACAGTATTCATTTGCTTTACATCGTTCAAGTTTCCACCCTGGGGACCGTTACGCATTAAAACGCGCACAGCATCAATTATTGTGATCGTGGGACGAACGACGGTATTCAGGTCGGCTAATTTTTGATCGAAATTATTATGAATCGCACCGCGATTGCCGCCAATGATTCCCATAGTATTCTTCAAGCCCAATGTAACCCTTGCCAATGAATGGTGTTTGGCAATCGGAACATTGATATAAACATCTGCCTCAAGAACATCGGAATAAAATTCCCATGAAGTGAGTGCTTTTCCTTTCGAAATTCTCACCCTTTTGAATTTCTGAGGAAAAATATAATTCACTTTTGCACCTGCCTCTTTCGCAGCCTGTTCAATACCGCTCAGACGATAACACCTTTTTGTTTCATTGCATGTATTATCAAAAACTTTAATTTTCGAAGCTCCTGCATTATCACATAATTTGATAATCGCTGCAACAATTTCAGGATTTGTATTGGCTGCCTGTTCAGGTCTTCGCGCCCAGCCGATATTCGGTTTAACCACCACGGTATCGCCTTTTTTAACAAACTTGGAAACACCACCAAACATATCAAATGCCTTTGCAACCATTTCAGTCGGATCGCCGTTTTTTACTAATGCAAGGTCTTGCGGCAAATTCATCTTGTTTTTATCATTGGCAAATAGCATTCCGGGCATATTTAGACTGAGGGCACCGTACGCTGCAGAGCCAAGCTTCAAGCCCTGTTTAATAAAATCTCTTCTTTTCATAAAATAATCACTGGTTAAGTTAATAATCTTATCTTAGTGATTATATGAAAAATTAATCCAAAAATCAAGCGAAAAAAAAAGCCCTGACTGTATAGTCAAGGCGAGGTGGTAATATTTAAACAAGATTGAGTCAGTTATTTCGACGAAAATACGTGCTTAGATAAATTATTCGTTTCCAGAATTTCCGAGCAACCATTTTCTGGCGTATCCAAAAACGATATTATTTTTTTTGTTTGATTAGACAATTTCAGATCATTATAAATCTGTTGTGCTTTTTGAAAATAGTTCGCGGCTTCATCCATATTCTCGTACTCGATCAGCATTTTGGCATATTCGGCACATGTGTTTGCCGCTCCTAACGGAATTTGAAAACGCTCATAAAAACGGATGCTTTCTTCGAAAAATCGGGAGGCGATTTTATACTGATTATAATTTCCAAAAATAGAACCGAGTATGGAACAGGCTTTTGCCAGCCCGAGCGAACAATCGAATCTCGTCAGAATATTGAGCGCCTCGGTGCAGTATTTACTTGCGTTGCGAGGATCGCCGACCTCGAGATAGAATAGCGCCTTATTTAAATTTATGAATACCATAAGCTGAAACTCATCGATTGTTTTGCTTATTTGCAGAGCTTTGTTCAAATATGAGAGAGCATGCTGATAGTTCGATCGCTGCAAATAAATAATTGCAAGGTTATTGATGCAATCACATTGCCCCTGCAAATCACCGATATCTTCAAATTCCTGAAGTGCACATTGAAAGTGCTGCTCGCTTCGTTCACATTCCCCGGTTATCCGACACACGACACCAAGATAGTTTTTGATGCGAGCATATCTTTTTTTATCGGAAATTTTCTTAGCGATATTCAAAGAATCTTCATAATATTTCCTGGCATTCAAATAATCACCTGATCGATGATAGGCTTTTGCTATTCCAAAAAGGCATTTCAACTGTCCTTTCATATCATCAACACTTTTGAATAGCTGATATGCTTTGGACAGGATCTTGATAGAAGCAGCAAATTCAAATTTCTCGAAATTATATTTTCCAAGTTTCAATTCAATAATCGCACGGTAACGCACGTTTTTTAGCTTGTGAGATAGCTGAACCGCCTCATGTAACACATTACCGACTTTTTCAGAAGCGCCCAATAAGCGGTATATTTTGGCATATGATAACAAAACATGGAAGGCAAATTCATTATCCTTTTTGAATGATGATAGAGCTGTTACCTCTTTTAATGAGTTATCGAGATGAACAAAGGTTTTTAAAATATCATTTGTGGCAGCATCGGTTTTTTCATTCTTAAGCTGTGCAGGCGCTTGTTTCAGCAATGAAATTACTTCTCTAATATCCCTTCTTTTAGATGGATTCGGATCATTAATCAAGTTTTTGGTACTAATAAAATATATAACTTTTCTTAAAAATGCTTTTACCTCGGATTCGTCGTTTTGAGACATTTCATATACCTTTTAAGTTTGGATCTTCATTCCCTTCGCTACTCTCTGTTATCGACGATCCTTTTCCATTCCTTTAATTGACTGAAAATAAAAACCCCTACCGATAAAAATCGATAGAGGTTTTTAAACAAGATACTATTTATTTTAATACTTGCTCAATATCAGGGCATTATAAATATAATTGTGAACTTTTTTGCGATGCCTTATCAAAACTGACAATCGAAAAGAGCACTACTATTTATATTTTCGATTGATTAGATCAATCTGATAGTCCGCATTTCTTTTCCAACGGCGGTCCATATTTCCAGCCATCTTATAATACTTGATAGCGTTATCATATTGACCCAATCTTTCATACGCCTGTCCGGCTTCGAAAGCAGCCTTGCCATTGTTTCTTGGCTTATTTTCAAGGCTTTTCAGAGCCATTTCAAGCGCTTCACCATTTCTACCGAGCTTATTATACAATGCTGCTAATCGATAGTATGTGATATCCCTGTCCGGCTTAATTTCGATGGATTTATTATATGCCTCGATTGCCTTTTCAGTCTCGCCGGCATTTTCGTAAGCGACTCCGAGTGCAGTATAAGCTGAATAGTGATTGGATCTTAATTCCGTCACCTCCTTAAAGGCTTCAGCGGCTTTTTTATAACGTTTCAAACCGTTATATATTGTGCCAAGTTCATAGAAAACCTTGTAAGAAGTCGAATCAATCGATACTGCGGAATTAATCGCCGTTAGAGCATAATCGTACCGTTTCAATTGTCGATATAACATTGCCATGGAAAGAAACGCCTCGGCATAAAGCGGGTCCAATTGAGTCGCTTTTTGATATGCCATAATCGCATCGTTATAACGGTTCAGTCTTTTTAGTGCCAATCCTTTTCCGTAATAAGCTTTCGCTAAAGAAGGCTCATATTGTAAAGCTAACTCATATGATTTCAGCGCCTGCGCCCACTGTTTTTTCTTAATAAAGGTGTTTCCTTCGTTAACAGCCTGTTTAGCCAGATTCGCTTTTTTAGCTTCTTCCAATTGCTTCTTTTTTGCTTCATTTTCTTTGGCAATCCGGATAGAATCTTGCTTGTACTTTTCAAGCTGCTCCTGATAATCAGTATCCTGGCTAAATCCGAAACTGACGATCAATAGTACTGCTGCAAGTATTGTTAAGGTTCTGCTCAATTTCATAGAACAATTCCTCCTTCCACACTTGTTAAATAAATAATTACAACAAAAGTGCCGAAGGCGGGATTCGAACCCGCACGCCCGTAGGACACTACCCCCTCAAGATAGCGTGTCTACCAAATTCCACCACTTCGGCGATTATCAACCATTACATGATTGATTACAATCTCAGGATTAACTATTTTATTCCTGAGAAGTATTTTCTTCTTGCTGTTGCTCAGGCGCAGGTGTGGGAACTGCTCCCTCTTGCATTGGTTGTTCTTCTGTGGGCACGGTTGGCAATACATCAGCAGGAGAAGAGACACCGCCACGGGATCGTTCCTGCCCGACGATACTCTGCTCTGCGTCACCGCCTCTGGTTATCATTCCCAGAAGCAATGAAATGCCCATGAATACGATCGCTAAAACAGTTGTCAGCTTGCTTAAAAATGATGCCGCACCTCTTCCACCGAAAACTGCTCCCATTCCGCCGCCACCACCGCCAAACACACCTGCTAATCCGCCACCTTTGCTTGACTGTAGTAAAATAACAATAGTCAACACAATGCAAACCAGTACATGAATAATTATCAAGAATGAATACATTGTTTCTCCATCTATTTTTTATAATCGATCGGCGATTTTGATAATCTCTGTAAATGAATTCAGATCAAGGCTCGCCCCTCCGATCAAGGCTCCGTCAAGATCCGGTTGCTTCAAAAGTTCCTTTGCATTTGAGGGTTTCACGCTTCCGCCGTACTGAATTCTCAGTCCTTCAGAGATTTCCTCGTCATAGATCTCTTTCAGTAACTTGCGGATAAATGCATGAACCTCTTCCGCCTGTTCCGGAGTTGCAGTTTCACCGGTGCCAATCGCCCACACAGGTTCATAAGCAATCGTCACGCGCTTTACATCGGATTTGCTGATTCCGTCCAGACCTTTTTTCACATGTCTCTCAACGACCTGCTCTGTTCTGCCAGACTTCCTTTCATCCAGTGTTTCGCCGATACAAAAAATCGGATCCAGCTTTGATGAAAGCACTTTTTTCAATTTTTTATTGATTAGCTCATCGGTATCTCCGAAATATTGTCTTCTCTCGGAGTGACCAATGATGACTAAATCACATCCCGCCGATTCCAGCATCCCGGTCGATACTTCGCCTGTATATGCGCCGCTGTCTTCAAAGTGCACATTTTGTGCGCTCAGTTTTACATTACTGTCTTTAATGACTTCGCTTACCGGCGCTAATGCTGTGTAAGGCGGTCCCACGATAATATCGCAGTTTATAAATTCACTCGCTTGCTTCATCAGCCCCCGAACAAAATCAACTGCTTCGGGGACTGTTTTATTCATTTTCCAGTTACCTGCAATAATTTTTCGTCGCAATACCTTATACCTTTTTTAATAGATTAAAAGTTCCCTTCACATCATAAAAAAACCGAGTGAGGCTGTTCGTCGCACGCTACATTCAGCATTTAGAACATCTTTTCAATCAAGTCAACGACTCTGTTAGAGTAACCCCATTCATTATCATACCAGGAGAGCACTTTGACCATATTACCTTCCATTACCATCGTGGACAGCGCATCAAAAATGCTGGAATGACTATCACCCACAACATCGACGGATACAATAGGATCTTCAGTGTAGGCTAAAATGCCTTTTAATTCGCCTTCAGCCGCTTCTTTCATCGCTGAATTCACTTTTTCTTTGGTGAC
Source organism: Candidatus Zhuqueibacterota bacterium (assembly GCA_014729735.1). GTDB lineage: Bacteria > Zhuqueibacterota > Zhuqueibacteria > Thermofontimicrobiales > Thiofontviventaceae > Mariaggregatimicrobium. The sequence goes on along the minus strand of WJJN01000041.1, from coordinate 8,275 downwards.
TTCTTCTTTTAATTCTGCCACCAGATCGACAACCGAACCATCGAATGTCGGAACTCGAATAGCGAAACCGTCCAGTTTGCCGTTCAGTTCGGGGATGACTTTCCCAACGGCTTTTGCAGCGCCTGTGGTTGTGGGAATCATTGACATTGCTGCAGCGCGTGCCCTGCGCAGGTCTTTGTGCGGTAAATCGAGTATTTTCTGATCGTTGGTATATGCGTGGATTGTCGTCATAAAACCGCGCACAATACCGAATTTATCGTTCAGAACCTTTGCCACCGGAGCAAGACAATTCGTTGTACATGATGCGTTGGAAACGATCTTATGCTCGGGTTTAAGATCGGAATCATTCACACCAAGAACGACCGTCGCATCGATTTGGTCTTTTGCCGGCACTGTGAGCAACACTTTTTCGGCACCAGCCTGAATGTGTTTTTCGATCAATGCTTTGGTTCTGAAAACACCTGTTGATTCGACAACACAGTTCACCCCGAGGGAGCCCCAGGGCAGATTGGCGGGATCTTTTTCTGCCGATATTTTGACTTTTTTGCCGTTTACCACGATTGCATCGCCTTCGACACTCACATCGCCTTTGTATTTGCCATGGACCGAGTCGTATTTCAAAAGGTGCGCCAATGTTTCGGCATTCGTTATATCATTGATTTGCACAACTTCAAACTTATCGTTCGTTTCCATTATACGGAATACCAATCGCCCGATTCTCCCGAAACCATTAATTCCAACTTTGATTTTCATCGTTCCTCCTAACAAGATTTAAGATCAACATTTCTGCTCTGAATTCGAATCCAGATTTATATTTAAAATAATTAAGCGCTTTCGCTGTTTAGTCATTTAAAAATATTAATCCCTATTATAAGAAAAAAATTAAAAAATGTCAAGTATTTTAATAAATCATTTTTGTGTTGACAACCTTCGGATTTTTGCATATATTAAAAATTAGCTACCCTTTTCTGCGAGGCGAAGTATATACAATATTCAAAATTCCATGATAATAAAATAACATTATACAATCCAAGGAGGTTCGCTATGTCCGATTTTTCAGGCAAAAAAATTGGTGTTCTTTTATCCGGTTGCGGAGTAAATGATGGCAGCGAAATACATGAAGCGACGCTAACGCTGCTGGCATTGGATACGGCACAGGCAGATATCATAGCGCTCGCACCTGACGCGGAACAGGCACATGTCATCGATCATGCGAAAGGAGATGAAGAAAAAGGTGCTTCGCGCAATGTTCTTGTTGAATCCGCACGCATTTCCCGCGGTGAGATAAAATCAGTGAAGAATGTGACTGCTTCCGATCTGGACGGCTTGATCGTTCCTGGAGGCTTCGGCGCTGCCAAGAACTTGTGCACCTTTGCATTTGATGGAACCAATTGCAAAGTTAATCCCGATGTGGAACAGTTGATAAAGGACATGTATGCCGCAAAAAAACCGATGGGCTTTATCTGCATTGCGCCGGCGCTGTGTGCCAAAGTGTTGGGTGATTTCAAACCAAAATTGACGATTGGAAACGACGAAGGAACTGCCAAAGCCGTCGAAGAAATGGGTGGGGAACACGTGACGTGCAAAGTCGATGAAATCGCCGTCGATGAAGGGAACAAAATCGTTTCAACCCCGGCATATATGTTGGGACCATCAATATCTTTTGTCGCACAGGGCATTACAAAATGTGTGAATAAAGTGCTGGAAATGACCCAATAGATAATCTTTAATAAATGAGAGAGAACTGGCGGATTCGGTTCTCTCTCTTTATATTCTAACCTGTGTGTCCTCTCTGCTACCTTTCACTCTTGCACTGGCAGTCCATAAAAAAACGGTGGTCCGGCACGATCCTTTTTCTCACGCCTCACATCTGACGTCTCCCGTTCAGCTTTCGCTCATTACGCGCCCGTCTGTGCAAAAGCTCGTCTTTATACTGCTCCAACTCCGGATGCCTGCCTAATTCCTGTGCCAGTTCCAGTGCATGAATAGCTCTATTTACCATCTCGATTGCTCTCACGAAATCCCTCTGCTGATGTTCGTAATATTTAGCCAGCTCGATATACGGCTCGACGTCCGCGTATCCGTTGGTAATCATTTCTTCCCATCTAAGAACGGCTTTCTCCCACTGCTGCAGTCTTTTATAACAACTACCGAGTCTTCCAACCAGATAATTCGTGCGGCGCTTTTCTGAAATACCGGCTAATAAATACTCATAAATATCGACGCTTCTTTGCCATTCCTTCATATTCTCCAGCGATTGAGCCAGACTTTCCAGATCGTGATGATGCGACAGGTATTTCTGTGGATCAGCATAAATGAACGCGCTGTGAATTAACAGCGCCGCCAGCGACAGAATATCCCATTCATTATGACGGATAATGGGCACCAATGGCTCGACTTCTTTATCTCGAAGATATTGAAAATAGATCGACGGAATCTGATATCCGGGAATATCATCGTTCCGGAAGAAATCCAGTACATACCGTTCGATACTGCCGAGACTGCAATCCGGCAAGCGCTGTCGCCAGATCCGCCGTGCAGTATGCACCAGATCGAGATGCAGCGGAGTCGTTCGCGAAAGTTGGAGCCGGGAGAAAATGAACCGCGATTCCAGCAAATTCCAGTCAAAGCTTTTTCCATTATAAGAAACAATGCCGGCAAATTGCTTTAACAGTTCGTTGATCGTATACAAAAACGCCCGCTCTTCATTGTAATCTGCCATCACATATTGCTTTATGACAAAGCTGTCCTCAGTGAAATAGCCGAATCCTGCCAGAAAGATATACGTCCCTGCTCCGCTGGATAGACCTGTGGTCTCGGTATCGAAGAACAGGGTGTTCTGCGGTTGAACCAATTTCAGCCTCTTGTCTTTGCCCGCCAGTGCCAGCATCTCGGGATCGATCTGCCCGACTTCTGCCAATGATATTGATCCGTGTTTATAATCTCGTGGAAAATGACGGGTGATCACAAAGCATTCCCCGAACGGCGTGCTGAGATATTCACCATCGAAATGACTGGAAAAATCCGCCTTTTTTTGGAAATCAACAGGCTTCTTCCCGGATACTTTTGGGAGCGAGTCGATTAGTTTTAGCTTATCCCTGAGATTCATATACCAAATATACATAAGTTATTTGCAAAAGCAAACAAAAAATACTTGTAATTCACCGACGGTTATATTATATTTAAAAGCCTCAATATAACTAACGATGACATGAAAATGCGATCTTTTTATATATTCATTATACTGATGATAACCTTTACGAACTGTTCGGACTCGCCGGAAAAAAAAGAGACCATCGACCGTGAGACATTTATACAACTTTATTCCGATGTGGTGGAGCGCTATGACATTCTGGCGATGAGCAAACGGGACGCATTTGTCGACAGCGTATTTCAGCATTACAATGTCTCACGCGATGCGTTCGAAAATACTGTAGAAAAATATAATAAAGATCCCGAGCGCTGGCAAAAAGTGTTCGATCAAATAATTATCGAGCTCGAAAACAGGGCAAGAGCGTTATCCGACACATCGAATCAAACCAACAAACCAACGCAATAGCTTTGACATTGAATAGATCAAAATTACTCTACACAATAATGTTGTTTTTGGCAGCAATATGGTGTGTGTTCATCATCGCCGCACCTGTATTGTCGTCGCATCAAAAAATTATGTCTTCAGGCATGATCTACTATTTTTTTTCAAATCTCTGCCATCAAATCCCGGAGCGGTCGTTTATGCTTTGTGAGCGACAATTCGCCGTCTGTTCCAGGTGCACCGGTATTTACAGCGGCTTTTTGATCGGGGTGCTGCTTTTTCCGATAATAAAAATATTCAAAACTAATTTTCAACTATCAAAGAAATATTTTTGGATTATGCTGGTTCCAATCACACTGGACGTTTTTATTTCAATATCAGGACTTTGGCAAAATACATTTACATCACGTTATTTCACCGGATTTATTTTGGGAAGCTCTATAGCTTTGCTTCTTGTTCCAGGAATCTATCAATATTATGAAAAAATGGAGGGAAATCATGGCTTCAAAACCGGATAAATTTGTACCTGCTATAATTGGCGGAATCGTTATCGGAGTACTTTCCACTGTTCCTGTCCTTAACTTCATCAATTGTTTTTGCTGCGCCGGTGTTATCATTGGAGGATTCACTGCGGTTTACGTCTACAACAAAACACTGGGCGAACAAGAGCTGATTTACAGCGACGGTGCGCTGCTCGGGATTCTCGCCGGAATTATTGGTGTCGTTTTTTCAGCGATTCTGAATTCCATATTCGGCATAACCATGGAAAAAGTGCTGGAACAGGCGATGCAATTTTCACAGGATATTCCGCCTGAAGCGGAAGAAATGCTGAATTTTTTCAGGCAAAATCAGAGCTCGCTATATCTGCTGAACATCGCGATGAGCCTGGTAATCAATGTGCTGTTTGGATTAGCCGGCGGCTTGCTTGGCGTCGCTATTCTGGGTAAAAAGAAATGAGCGAATATCCGTCCCGAATAAAAGACTGGCCTGAAGAAGAACGTCCCCGGGAGCGGCTGATAAAATGGGGCGCTGACAAGCTGACAGATGCTGAATTACTGGCAATTCTACTGCGCAGCGGCGGCGTGGAAGATACTGCAATCGATCTGGCACGGCATGTTTTACAGCGATTTGACGGCTTTCGCGGCATCGATTCCAAATCCATCGCTGAGTTGTGTGAGCTGAACGGCATTGGTCCTGCAAAAGCGACGCAGATAAAAGCCGCACTGGAAGTTGGCAAGCGGGTGTTCATCGCTAAATCGAAAGAAAAACGTACTGTGGAATCCAGCCATGATGCCTACACGCTGGTCGCTCCTTATATGCGCGATCTCAACCGGGAGGTGTTCAAAGTGCTGCTGCTCACTTCCCGAAACAAACTGATTGCTGAAAAAACAGTATTCGAGGGCAGTTTGACAGAAAGCCTGGTAAATCCGCGGGAGATCATCAAAGAAGCATTGAATGAAGCTGCGGCATCGATTGTATTTATTCACAATCATCCCAGCGGAAATCCGCATCCAAGCAACGAGGATAAGAAAATTACATCACTGCTGCTGAATGCCTGCAACGTGGTTGGGATCAATGTGCTGGATCATATCATTGTCGGAAGGGATAATTACTTCAGTTTCGCCGATCACGGTTTGATTTAAGGCTATTTAGCCTTTTCTGACTGTACACCTCTGATGAATCGAATCAGGTAAACGACGCCGGACAGGACCACAAAAAATGCGGCATTGATGGTCGTCACTGTTTCGAGGATTGGAATATGGATAATATAGGCAAGAATCATCAGGGCGATAAAAAATACCGTCCATTTGCCAAGCAAATTCGAGGGAACCACAAATTTATAGCGAGTCGCCCATAAAAGTCCGGCAACGAGAATCAGCACGTCCCGTCCGATAATCAACGCAGCAGCCCAAATCGGGAAATCGCGGTAAAATACCAGCACGAGTATAACGGCGCCAATTCCCAGCTTATCTGCCACCGGGTCTAAAATCTTGCCCACCTCAGAGGTTTGATTAAATTTGCGGGCGATTTTGCCGTCCAGAAAATCGGACAATACGCCCAGAAAAATTAACACCACTGCAATCGATATGTAAAGTTTTGTTCCTTGCAGCAAAAAGTAGACTATCGGACCGACTAATAAAATCCGGAAAACAGATAACGCATTGGGGATTGTCCAGATCCGCCAGGTTCCGTGCTCTGAATTCATAATCCTCCCTTCAGGAATTACCCCTTTCTCGACAATCTATAATTCAATCTCCCAGGAATTTAGTTCTTTTAAAAATTTATGGTTGGTCAAATCAAAATGCACCGGGGTAATCGAGATTTTATTATTCAACACAGCCCGGTCATCCACGTCATCATCCATCTCAAGTTCGACTTTCGTGCCAGTGAGCCAATAATATACTTTGTTATGCGGATCGATTCGTTTATCGAATTTTTCCTGATACAGCGCTCTGCCCTGTTTCGTTATCTGAACGCCTTTTATCTCCTCTTCTTTAACCGCCGGAACATTAACATTCAATAGAGTTCCTTCTGGCAGACCATTTTTAACCACAGTTTTCGCCAGCCTGGCGGCAAACTTTGCCGCAACACTGAAATCCGGTGACTGAAAGGTTGTCAGGGATATCGCTATTGCCGGCAGTTTCAGAAAGATGCCCTCTGTCGCCGCAGAGACAGTTCCCGAATACAGAATATTCACTCCGGTATTTGCCCCAAGATTGATGCCCGAAATAATAATATCCGGTTTGATATTCAGCGCCCAATAGGCTAATTTCACACAATCTGCCGGAGTTCCATTGACCGCGTATCCGAAAAATTTCTCATTTTTCATAAAATCAGTTACCCGTAGCGGGTCCGACAGCGTAATGGCGTGCCCCACTGCACTTTTTTCACTATCCGGTGCAACCACAGTTACATCACCATGTTTCACCATTTCCTGATATAATGCATATAGTCCCGGCGCTCCGATACCGTCGTCATTCGTCAGTAAAATTTTCATCAGTCTATAAAAAATCCTAAAATTTTGGTAATCGTCTCTTTTAAGTCGTGTCGTTTACTGATCACATCCACAAAGCCATGCTCCAGCAAAAATTCCGAGCGTTGAAATCCCTCCGGCAAATCCTGCCCGATTGTCTGCTTAATTACCCGTGGTCCGGCGAATCCGATTAGTGCACCGGGTTCTGCCACAATCACATCACCTAACATGGCATAGCTGGCAGATACTCCTCCGGTGGTCGGATCGGTTACAATTGAGATAAACGGAAGCCCTGCTTTTGATAGTTTTGCCAGATACGCGGAGGTTTTCGCCATCTGCATCAGCGAGAGCGCGCCTTCCTGCATCCTTGCACCACCTGAAGCCGAAAGCACAATCAACGGCAAATGCTGCTCAATTGCATTTTGTGTGGCGCGAGCGATCTTTTCACCGACCACCGATCCCATACTGCCACCAATAAAAGCAAAATCCATGATACATCCCACCACTTTTATTCCGTTAATTCTGCCATAGCCTGTGCGAACTGCCTCGTTTAGACCGCTCTTTTTTACAGCATCCTTTAATTGATCCGTGTATTTACGGGTGCTCTTGAATTTCAGTTCATCCACGGCTTCGATGTTATCATTGAATGATTCAAACTCACCTTTATCGAACAAAATCTGAATGTAGTTGTGACTGCGAATCCTGAAATGATAATTGCATTTCATGCAGACATACTGATTCTTGTTCAGTTCTTTTTTATAAATGATCTCACCGCATCCCTGACACTTCAACCAGAGCCCATCCGGCAAATCCTTTTTTTGTTGAGTTGCGAGTTTGCTTTTATCACGTTTAAACCAAGCCATTTAAAAATCTCCAACTTCTTATTTTAAAATACATAAAAAAATTTCATGAGGAAATGAGTTCTCTTTAAAGCTCTTTGGTCATCAAGAACGCATCTTCATTATTATCCGCGTAGTATCGGGGACGAACCCCCACTTTTCTAAATCCAAATTTCTCATAAAGCGATATAGCAGAGCCGTTCGATATTCTAACCTCTAAATACGCACGATTCACATCCCTGATCTTTGCGACTTTTAATAGCATCCAAACCATAATCGTTCCCAGACCAAGGCGTCTGTATTCCTTCCTGACAGCGAGATTATCGATATGCAGCTCATCCAAAATCATCCGGCAAAACGAATATGAGACAACTTCGTTGCTGATCTGTCCTAAAAACGCCAGAAAATAGTAGTCATCTTCAAGATATGTTTTGATAATCATCTCTGTCCAGGGATCACTGAAAACGCTTTTTTCGATCCGGCTGATCGTATCGATATCATTCTTCCCGATATTCCGGACACAAAAATCTTTATCGTCTTTCAGGCGAAACCTGATACCTTGTTCCAACTGCCTTTTATAATCCTGTACTCGAAAATCCGTCCAGATAAACGGAATTTCATTCCGTTCGTTAAGCGATGCGTCCACCTTTTCGTTTCACTTTAAATTCTTTCAAATAATACGGCTCTAACGTTTCGACCGCCTCTGTTACACCGGTTTTCAAACGTTCATACCCCAGCCGGCAGATCGTGCTACCGCTCAAAAGACAGGCATCTTCCGGCGCGACAGTAATCAATCCGTTATCCGCAGCAGACAAATACCGCCCGATCTCTTTTACACCGCTATGAAGCAGCAGCGTTTTTTCTTTTATAAAATCCCTGATTTCGTTCAAATCAAGTAGCTCATAATCACCAATTCTTTCCTGCCGG
>WJJN01000358.1 GCA_014729735.1 Candidatus Zhuqueibacterota bacterium | reverse complement strand
GTCAGGGTATCATACACAGCATTCGGATCATTGATAAATACGGCTGTCACATTTTTGTCGGAATCCATAAGAAGGGTATCGGGATTTTGAGATCCGGACAAATCGCCAGTCCAGTGATCAAACATCCAGCCTCTGCCAGGTATGGCTGTAAGTTCGACCTTTTGACCCTCTAAAAATAATCCACCGGATGGATTAACGCTGCCGAAACCACTGGTATCCACATCCAATTTATAAAGTGTACCGGTAATTGGTGAAGGGATCAAACTGTTGATATAAACTTCGATATTATCGTAATCCGGATCGAGGTCCCGACCGTTGGCGTCATTGGCGTCAGGATTCAGTCCATTTTCGGTTTCCCAATCATCGGGCATGCCGTCGTGGTCCGTATCAACCGGTGGAGTACCTTCTGCAAGCTGTGGATAACCGCCGAATTCAGCAGGATTATTAATAATGCCCGCAGCACTGTCGATAAGGGATTGAACGGCGAATAGATCGACCGTATCGCGCTTGGGGATAATCGCGCCGGCATTTGCAAGTACAAGATTGAAAGCATCGGTGGCTGACAGCGTGGTAACATTCGGCGCGGTATACGGAACATCCACAATATAGCCCCAATCCGCAGGATGCACTACATTTTTTTCCGGCTCATCATACGTCGGTCGATGATGGCTTAAACTGCCTTTTACATAAACACCGATCTGCGAAGTGGATCGAGAATTATCGACATCAACCGCCGACTTGCTGCGATTGCTTTCAGGTCCTGGTTTCACATAATTGCCAACGTAATTTAGCTTGGTGTCATTGTCAATCCAGGACACATAGCCAGACCACGTATGATCTCCCCAATTGTAGATAACGTTGTTCACGAAATCGAGCGTACCAACAATTTGCACAAGCGGATTGCGGCGAAAATTGTGCGTTAACAGATTATGGTGCGCGGAAAAATTATATGAATCATCGCTGGCGCCGCTGCCAAACATCAATCCCATACTATGTTTTCCTTTATGATGAGTTGCCTGGAGCAATCCTTGTGAAATCAGGCACCATTGTATGGTAACGTCGTGCGCACCGGCAGCAGCGGTAACGTTTTCATCCACAGCCCAGCTAATCGAACAATGATCAATGACAATATTGTAGCCGCTGCCCGGTACATAGATTCCATCCGGTTCCCCGCCTGGTCCCGGACGGATTCGCAACCCTCTGACAATAATATCGTGAGTGCCGAGACGCAGCGTCGTGCCTTCATGTGTTCCGTTTTTAATACAAATGCCGCCTCCCGGGGCTGTTTGTCCGGCAATGGTAATGTACGGGCTTAAGATGTTCAAGCCATCGTTTAACTCAATCGTTCCTCCGACACGGAAAACAACAATCCGCTTGCCGGTGGCTTCGATCGCGTTCCTGAGTGATCCGGGACCACCATCCTGAAGATTGGTCACTTCGATTACGCGTCCTCCACGACCTCCTCGAGTCGTCGCACCGAATCCTTCAGCTCCCGGAAAGGCAGGAACTTGTGCTAATACGCTTGATGATATAAGAGAAAGAAACAAAGCGATTACTAGAATTAATTTGAATCGAGACATAATGCTTTCACCTTTATTTATTCAGATTGTTTTTCAATATTCTTTTTCAAACTATTCCACGTTTTCCTGAGAACCGCAATATCACTGCCCAGTTCAAACATGGTTAAGCCCATCTCTTTGAATTTCGTGATTTGCTCTAAATCTGTCCCAACGCCATAACAAACAGATTTATTAAATTTTTGAGCTGCTGCAATAGTCTTGGTCAATCCATCTTTGATTTCGGGATGATTTCTTTGCGGATATCTCAAACCGAGCGACATGGAATAATCAGCCGGACCGTAAAGGGCAAAGTCCACACCTTCAATAGCCATAATTTCTTCGACATTTTTAATTGCTTCCGGGCTTTCAATCATCACCCCAACCAGCAGCTCGCGATCGCTCCATTCAATCCACTCTTTACCAGCTTTGGCTCCCCAGCCGCCAGACCAACATTGTCCGCTATACCCGCGAGTTCCAATGGGCGGAAATTTGGATTGTTTTACCACAGCTTCCGCATCTTCCGGTGTATCGATATCAACGGCGATGATTCCGCCGGCGCCGATCTCAAAAGCTTTCATCGCCAGGTATGGGCTGCCGCGGTCAATTCGCATAATGGGTACCACACCGCTGAGCGCTGCCGCACGAATTAGATGATCCGCCATTTCATCCTGGCGCCAGGCATGTTCACAATCGATGCGCACAAAATCCAATCCTGCGATACCGGCAACTTCCATAACAGTCGGACTCCAGGTGTATGCTACAGTACCAATAACCGGCTCCCCATTTACAAGCTTTTCCCTTACTTTATTAGGATTCCGCAACATATTATAACTCCATCTTTTTAAGTAATATCTTAGTAGTTAATTATTTTTTTGCTTTCGCATAATACGGAAGCTGGCATACAACGAGAAAATACATAACAACAAAATGATCAAACAGATTGGGCGTGTAAAAAAGATTGTCCAGTCATTATGACTAATTAACATTGCCCGGCGAAATCCTTTTTCAGCAATCGGTCCCAGAATGACGCCGAGTAGAATTGCCGGCATCGGATATTTTGCCAGGGACAATAAATAAAAAATGGTACCTAATATAACAGTCAAGCCAATATCGAACACAAGCTGTCGCGTGGCAAAGGCGCCGAGCATTGTCACTAAGAGCATTACCGGTGCCAATATCATCAACGGTACCTTGGCGAAATTGGCAAACAACCGGCTTCCATAATACCCAATTGCCAGCAAAATAATACTATTAAATACAATTGCCCAGATATAGGTATATGTTGTTAACGCATATTTCGTAAATAACATGGGACCCGGAACCATACCATGAATCATCAGCGCACCGAACATGACGGCAGATGCACTGGAACCAGGTATTGATAAAGTTAACATGGGAATGAGTGAACCGCCCTCTGTAGAATTGTTCGCGGCTTCAGCCGCGGCGACGCCTTCGTAATTGCCTGCCCCAAACTTTTCAGGATTTTTTGATTTTCGCCTGGCTTCAGAATATCCGACCCAGCAGGCAATATTGGCGCCAGCGCCCGGGATCATTCCGATAAACGTGCCTAATATACTGGATCTGATAAGGGTACGTCCTAAACCCTTCAATTCTTTAAATGAAATAACTGCTCCGCTGATATCGAATTTTGAAATGGTCAATGTCTTTTTACGGCTGGCAAAAACGTCCCGAATCATTTCCAAAGAGCGGGGAAAAGCAAACAACGCCAGAATAACAGGGATAAGCGGAAAACCATCCACAAGGTACATCTGCCCAAACGTGAATCGCTCTTCACCATTAATCGGATCGATACCAACCATGCTGATCAACAATCCGATTAATCCGGCGATAATACCTTTGGTTACAGATTTCCCAACAACTGTGGCAATGACCGTTAATCCAAACAGAGAAAGCATAAAATATTCAGCAGGACCGAATTTAAGCGTAAATTTCGACAGCCACGTTGCCAACAAAAGCAGAGAAATGCCTCCGATGAAACCACCTGTGGATGATGCAAATATGGCAGTGGTCAAAGCTTTGTTGCTCTCCCCTTTTTTCGTCATCTCAAATCCGTCTATAACTGTTGCCGCAGCAGCAGATGTTCCGGGAATTCCCACCATTATTGCGGTAATGCTTCCTCCATAAATCGCACCGGAGTAGACCCCTGCCAGCATTGGCAACGCCATGTCAGGATTCATGCCAAACGTGAACGGAATCAGAATTACAATCCCAAGCGTCGCGCCAAATCCTGGCATCGCTCCAAGAAATATTCCGAATGCCACGCCCAATATCATAAACAGAAGGGCATAGGAGCTGAAAAGATTTGTTAGACTTTCAAAAATTACCAAGATTATTTACCTGTATATCATTTGCTCGATTTCTGCCTTTGCCGGATGACAATTTTACTTACATCTTCTCTTAGTTTCAATAGGTATTTGCTAAATTCCTCATAATCAAGATATGCCATGATGGGTGTTAATAACATTTTATCTGCTGCTTTCAGGAATGTCGAATCCTGCAGCACTTCCTCGATAGTTTGGGAAAGAATTTTAATATATTCGACAGGTGTTCCCTTTGGCGCAGCGAATCCGCGATCAGAACCAATCACTAAATTATATCCGAGTTCCTGATACGTTGGTACATTTGGCAACTCTTTCAGTCGGGATTCGTTGGCAATAACCAGTGCTCTTACTTTTCCAGCTTCTAATAACGACATGAAGTTTGATGTACCACCCGCAGCGACATCGATATGACCACCCAGCAGGTTGTTTCTGGATTCGGATACTCCGTCAAAGGGAACGAAATTCAGCTTGACATCACATACCTGTTCCAGCAGAATGCAATGGATGTTGTGCGTTCCCCAAATCGTGGTACCGCTGCAACTAATCTGATTCGGGTGTTTTTGGGCACGCTCGAATAATTCTTCAATAGATTCAATCGGACTTTCTGTTCTTACAAAGATCCCTGACGGATCGTTTACAACTCTTGCGATTGGAATAAAACTTTCT
>WJJN01000040.1 GCA_014729735.1 Candidatus Zhuqueibacterota bacterium | reverse complement strand
TCGACATCTGGTATATGATTACAGACCAGGGTTGGCATGTGACTGTGCATTGGGAAAATGATGCCCCGGTTATCAAAGCGTCCCGCAATGGGGAAATTAAATCATGGAATGTCAATAGTTTGGAAATGACGCCTTATGATGAGATGGCTGTGGGAATCGAATCAGGAAAGCCTCTGCGTTCTGATATCGTTTCATTGCAGGAAGCAATGGAGGACGTGATACTTTTAAAAGAGTCCGAAAAAAATTCGGGCACACGAGTTTCAATTTCATTATAATTATTGAAATCGGGGCTCAAACGAATTACCAGCTTTTAGGAGGAAGCAGTATGAAAAATCGCACACCCTCTATCATCTTTCTCGTATTGGTGACAGCATTGTTTTTCAATTATATTGATGCTGGTGCGCAAACGGGTAAAATTGTCGGGTATGTGGTAGATGCGGAAACGGGAAATGCTCTGCCTGGTGCCAATATTTACATCGATGGTACCAGCCTTGGATCGGCATCGGATGTGAACGGTTTTTATCTTATCTCAAATGTACCGCCAGGAACATACACCATTAATGCGATGTACATTGGCTATGAAAAGAAAAGCTTCGAGATTCAGGTATTGCCCAATGAAAAAATTGAGCGGGACATCTTGATGACTGCTGATGTGGTAAAAGGACAGGAAGTTACAGTGACGGCTCAAGCAGAAGGTCAGATGCAGGCGATTAACCAGCAGTTGTCGGCAAAGACTATCAAAAATGTTGTTTCCAAGAAACAGATCCAGGAATTACCGGAAGCCAATGCTGCTGAAGCAGTCGGGCGACTTCCCGGTGTATCGCTGGAACGAAGCGGTGGCGAGGGAAATAAAGTGGTTATTCGCGGAATGGGTCCCAAATATGCGCTCGTTCAGATCGACGGGGTCAATTTGGCAGCAACCGGCAGTGAAGATCGAAGTGCTGATCTTAGTATGATTTCGCCTTACATGCTGGAGGGAATCGAGCTGACAAAATCGGTGATGGCAAATCAGGAAGCAACAGCCACTGGCGGTATCGTTAATTTTAAGATTCGAAAAGCACCGGACAGACCATCGTTCAATGTGATTGCGCAAGGAGGGTATAATAGTTTACGAGAGACATACAAGGATTACAAAATTTCGATTGGCGGCAGCGATCGGTTCTATTCAAACCTGTTGGGCGTTTATGCCCAGGTCGATTATGAAGAAAAGGATGCCAGCTCACAGCAACTGGGCAGTGTTAATTTTACACAGGAAAATGTAACCGCACCGGTGAGGACAAACAGCATGCAGTTGATGGATATCTTCAGGGATATCCAGCGAGTTGGTGGTGCACTGGTTCTGGATTATACAATACCATCCACAGAAATAAAATCATCCAATTTTGTCAGCCGGATTACCCGCGAAGAAACAAAATACACAAATTCTTATGATTTTTCTCAACAGGGATTTCAGCTACAATATGACGATATACCTGAAAGCTGGCTCACAGTAGTAACAAACTCCTTGCAAGTTGATCATCGATGGAGAAACTGGGAATTTAATTCAGCCTTCAGTCACTCGTATTCCGAAAACATAATACCTGCACAAATATATTCACAAAACAGTAATTCTCCGACAAATCCTTTTCCTACTGACAGGGATTCCAAATTTAACGTGAATCTAAATCCGGAGACGATACCTGACTCACTAACAGTTTCGATGAATGAAGCCGTGTACTTTATGCATTTGGGACAGATATCCCATAATGAGAATAAGACCAAAGAGCGTGATATCGCTGCTGAGCTCAATCTGTCGTATCTCTTCAATATTACAGATCAGATCAACGTAAAGCTGAGCATGGGAGGCAAATATAAACATAAATCTAAAAAGTATGACAAAGAATCGCTCGTTATAAGTGGACAGTATTATTTGGATTTGGTATACGAGACCTTTGAAGACGAGCTTACAGAGCGAAGCAAGGCAGCGTGGGCTGCAGATGATCAAAGGCTATTACTCATCGATTTTTTGGATGAGGATTATGACGGAGGGGAATTTCTTGACAAACGGTATCAATTCAGTCCTGTTTTTGATAAACAGGAATTTCGACGGATTCACGATCTTTCGATGGCAACCTATGATCCTGAGAGCAAAAAAATTGAACTTTGGGATCTGGTCAAGGAAAATTTTATTGAATCCAATTTTAAAGATTATAACGGGACTGAAGATTATTATGCGTTCTATCTGATGCCTGAAATCAATATTGGCTCCAGTTTAATGCTCGTACCCGGTGTTCGCTATGAATCGAACCGAACAGAGTACACAGGTTACCGGGGAAACAGATTGGGAGTATTAAGAGAATGGCAGCGAACCCCCGTAGATACAGTCACCAAAGAGCGAGATAACGATTTCTTTCTACCTATGATTCAAACATTTTACAAACCTACGAACTGGTTGACTTTAAAAGCAGGATATACCCACACCCTGCAACGCCCGAATTATGACAATATCATGCCCGGTTGGGTAATTACAAATCAGGGACAAATTGACAATCTGAGCAATTTCCGGCTGAAACCGGAATTGTCAAAAAACTGGGATATTCAGATGTCGATCCATTCCAATAAAATTGGTTTGTTCTCCATTGGTGCATTTCATAAAAATATCACAGATATGATTTTCTGGACAGGACAAACAGTTGTTCTGGATACCGCATTTTTTGACTTACCAACAATCATGCACCGCCAGAGAGCAGCTTATGCGACAAACAACCAGAACAAGGTCATCAATTACGGATACGAGGTTGAATGGCAATCCAACTTCTGGTATTTGCCAGGATTATTGCGTGGTCTTGTCATGAATGTAAATTACACCCGCAACAAATCCGAAGCAGAGTATCTAAGAACACGAATCGATGTGAAGGCTGAATTCGATGAAAATTGGAATCTGATCACGTATCTTGTTCCGAATGATACCACTTACACCAGTCCCATGATTTCTCAACCGGACCACCTGTTCAATTTGACACTTGGATACGACTATAAAGGATTCTCCATTCGCTGGGCAATGAGATATAAATCGCACATTTTTAAATCGACAAACTGGTATGAGAAACTGCGTGGATATTCATCTGATTTTTATCGCTATGATCTTCAAATTAGACAGAAGCTTCCCATCGAGGGGATGGAATTTTTCCTGAATATCAATAACCTGACGAATGAGTTGGAGCGAGATGTCATCAACCACAATGATTTTGCCAGTTACATCGAAGATTATGGCAGGAGTGCAAATTTAGGATTGAGGTATCAATTTTAAGGGACAGCAATTTACATTTGCTGATTTATAAGCCCTACTTCCTATATAAATAATCCCGGTATTTTCTTATGGTTAACTGCCGGGATTTTTTATTTACTGCTTGACTTTGATGAGTAAAATTCACTATTTTATGAAATCACTCCGGTATTCATTATATAAGACATACCTTAACAATTAACCGGATTACATTGGAAGACATCCTAAAATTTAAAGAGATCAAAAAAATGCGGGCATGCTGATTTCAATTTCGATTTGATTGAATGAGGTGCCCTCTAAAAATCAATTAGTTTTTAGGAGGAAGCAGTATGAAATATCAAACACGCCTCGCTATATTTCTCGTGTTAGGAGCTGCCCTATTTCTCCCTCGCGCTGATTCTCTGGCGCAGACAGGCAAAATTGTGGGGTATGTGGTTGATGAGGAAACGGGAAACGCTTTACCCGGCGCGAATATTTACATCGAAGGGACCAGCCTGGGATCGGCATCAGATGTGAATGGTTACTACCTGATTTCGAATGTACCGCCGGGAACATACACAATAAATGCGATGTACATTGGTTACCAGAGAAAAAGCTTCGAAATTCAGGTTTTGCCCAATGAACGAGTTGAGCGGGACATCAGGATGCGAACGGATGTTGTGAAGGGACAGGAAGTAACGGTTACGGCGCAGGCAGAAGGACAGATGCAGGCGATAAACCAGCAGTTATCGGCAAGAACGATCAAAAATGTTGTTTCAAAGAAACAGATCCAGGAGCTTCCGGAGGCGAATGCCGCGGAAGCAGTCGGGCGATTGCCGGGCGTATCACTGGAACGAAGCGGCGGCGAGGGAAATAAAGTGGTTATTCGCGGAATGGGACCGAAATATGCGCTCATCCAGATCGATGGAGTGAACATGACAGCCACCGGATACGAAGATCGAAGTACCGATCTTAGCATGATTTCTCCATATATGCTGGAAGGAATTGAATTAACAAAATCGGTGATGGCAAACCAGGAAGCTACCGCCACCGGTGGTATCGTCAATTTCAAAATTCGAAAAGCGCCTGATAAATCATCTTTCAATGTTATTGCGCAGGGCGGCTACAACAGTTTGCGCGATACTTATAATGATTTTAAAATTTCTGTTGGTGGCAGTGGTCGTTTTTATGCAAATCTTTTGGGTGTTTATGCACAGGTCGATTATGAAAAAAAAGATGCAAGCTCACAGCAGTTGGGAAATGTCAACTTCACGCAGGAAAATGAAACCGCACCTGTAAGAACTAACAGGATGCAATTGATGGATATTTTCCGAGATGTCCAACGGGTCGGCGGTGCAGTAGTTTTGGATTATTCCATGCCTTCGACGGTCATTAAATCGTCCAATTTTTTCAGCAGGATTAACCGTCAGGAGACACAATACCAGAACAACTATGATTTCACTCAACAAGGTTTTAGCATTGATTTTAATGATACTCCTGAAAGATGGCTTACTGTATTGACCAACTCTGTTCAGGTTGATCACCGTTGGCGAAACTGGGAAATTAATTCATCCTTCTCCCATTCGTATTCCGAAGATGTCTTACCCCTGCAATTAAGTTCCAGCAGCGGTAATAATCCAACCAATCCGTTTCCAACCGATAGAAATTCCATTTTTAATGTGAATCTGGATCCGGAAACGATTCCTGACTCACTGGCAATTTCCATGGATGAAGCCGTCCACTTTATGTACCTGGATGGAATCGATCACGACGAGAGTGAAACCCGGGAACGGGACCTGGCTGGTGAACTTAATATTGCATATACGCTCAATATCACAGACCAAATCAATGTAAAACTGAACATGGGTGGGAAAGTAAAACATAAAAGGAAAGAATATGATCGTGAGGCTCTTCGGGTCGGCGGACAGGAATACGTGTATATGGTTCATGATAATTTTGAATTAAGTCAGCGAAACGAAGATGCTTATGCCAAGGATAACATGAGATTATATTTGGAGGATTTTCTGGATTTTGAATTTGAAAGTGGTGATTTTCTCGATGGGAGATATAATTTCAGCCCGGTGTTTGACAAGGAAAAATTCCGCCGGATTGACAAGCTTGGCATGGCAACCTGGGATCCCAACGAGAAAGCGATATCTTTATGGGGTATTGTCCATCGAAATTACATCGATTCTAATTACAGAGATTATGATGGTACTGAAGATTACCATGCATTTTACCTGATGCCGGAGATCAATATCGGATCCAGTTTGTTGATTGTGCCGGGTGTTCGCTATGAATCGAACCGTACAGAATACACCGGCTACCGTGGCAACAGGCTTGGTGTTCTGAGAGATTGGAGACCCACACCGATCGATACAGTCACAAAGACGCGCAAAAATGAATTCTTTCTACCTATGATTCAGACTTTTTTCAATCCAACGGATTGGTTGACGATAAAAGCAGGATATACGCATACGCTGCAACGCCCCAATTACGATTATATTATGCCCGGCTGGATGATTTCGAATCAGGGTCAAATTAGTAATTTGAGCAATTTTCGACTGAAACCGGAGTTATCTAAAAACCTGGATTTTCAGATATCTATCCACTCCAATAAAATCGGTTTATTCTCGATAGGTGCATTTCACAAATATATCACTGATATGATTTTTTGGACCGGACAGACGGTTATTCAGGATACTGCATATTTTGAACTGCCGACACTAATGCACCGGCAGCGTGCAGCCTATGCAGTTAACAATCCAAATGAGGTCACAAACTTCGGTTATGAACTTGAATGGCAATCGAACTTCTGGTATTTACCAGGCTTGCTGCGGGGACTGGTGATAAATTTAAATTATACGCACAATAAATCCGAGGCAGAGTACCTCAGAACACGAATCGAAACAAAGGCAGAATTTGATGAAAACTGGAATTTAATAACATATCTGGTTCCAAATGATACCACTTACACCAGTCCGATGATTTCTCAACCAGACCATCTGTTCAATATGACACTTGGATACGACTACAAGGGATTTTCCATCCGCTGGGCGATGCGATACAAATCAAATATTTTCAAATCGACAAACTGGTATGAGAAGCTGCGGGGATATTCCTCGGATTTCTATCGCTATGATCTTCAAATCAGGCAAAAGCTCCCCCTGGAAGGACTGGAATTTTTCCTGAATGTCAATAACCTGACGAATGAGCTTGAGCGAGATGTCATCAATCATAATGATTACGCCAGCTATATGGAAGACTACGGCAGAAGTGCAAATTTAGGATTGAGATATCAATTTTAAAGGACAACATTCTACATTTGCTGATTAATAAATCTACTTCCTAAATTCGATATCCCGGTATCAGACAACGGTTCTGTGCCGGGATATTTTATTTACTTCTTGACTTTAATGAGCAAAATTCATTATTTTATCCTCATAAATGCAATCACTTTGATATTTATTATTCTGAGTAAAAGATCATAATGAAAAACACATTTCACATCATCACGCATACACATTGGGACCGGGAATGGCATAAGACATTCGAACAATTCCGGTTTATATTAGTCGATCTCATGGATAATTTACTGAATATATTAGAAAAAGATGAAGATTATAAATGCTTTCATCTCGACGGGCAAACGGTGATATTGGAAGATTATCTGGAAATGAAGCCCGAAAACAGACAACGAATCGAAATGCTTGTGAAGAAACGAAAACTATTCATTGGTCCGTGGTATGTTCTGCCTGATGAATTTCTCGTCTCCGGGGAAGCCATTATCCGGAATTTGCTGCACGGACATGCTATCGCCGGTCAATTCGGACGGGTGATGAGAGTCGGTTACATTCCTGATTCATTCGGTCACATTTCACAGATGCCGCAAATTTTCCAGGGCTTTGGGATAGATAATGTCATTCTCTGGCGCGGCTTTGGCGGCGAGACGGGACAGGAGAAATCCGAGTATGAGTGGCGCGCACCCGACGGTACAAAAGCGCTGATGATTCATCTCCCGGAAGGTGGTTATGCCCGGGATTTCATCGCAACACTAAATCCCGATGAGATTTCTGAAAAAATAGAATCCATCTTTACAAAACTCCTTCCGAGGACTGGATCGCCTCATTTGCTGATGCTTCAGGGATCGGATCATTTATGGGCATTTCCACAATTGCCGGAGCTTGTCGATTTTTTGAATACCCGCTATCCCGAGTATCGATTTGTTCACAGTTCTCTGGAAGATTTTATGGAAGCCAT
>WJJN01000357.1 GCA_014729735.1 Candidatus Zhuqueibacterota bacterium | reverse complement strand
TTACGAAAGCATGACTGAAGAATTGCTAAACATGGAGGCGAACGGTGCGATTGCAGTCATTGCTGCAGCGCGTCTGGTGGGCTCAAGCCAAAATATTACGTTTAATAAGGAATTTTACAACACACTGTTTCCAACAGCCCATCATAAACTGAGATTAGGGGATGCGCTGGTCGCCACGAAAAATAACCGTGGAAATTTCGAGAACGATCAAAAATTGATATTGTTCGGCGATCCGACAATGCATCTGGCGAATCCGGAATATCAGGCAAAAATTACAGACATTACACCAGACTCTATCAAAGCACTCAGTCAAATGAGTATTGCCGGTAAAATCGAAAAGAGCGGAGAACTCTGGACCGCTTTTAATGGTAGAATATTGGTAAAAAGTTATGATTCCAAAAAGAATCGGATTTATCAAATCGAAGAGGAATCGGATTTAAGATATGTGTTGCCCGGGAATACAATTTTCAGAGGCACTGCATCTGTAGAAAACGGGTATTTTGACATCAAATTCATCGTTCCCAAAGACATCACTTACGGCGGGAATGACGGCAGATTCAGCCTGTATTTCTGGGATGACGAGGTCGACGGAACCGGGTATAAGAACAATCTGACAATCGGCGGAACGGAAAGTAATCTCCACGATCGCATTGGTCCCGAAATTTCTTTAAAATTCAATGATGACGAGTTTGAGCATGACGGATACACCAATCCCACACCAAACCTGAAAATTGAAATCACAGACACTTTGAGCGGAGTGAATATTGCCGGGGATATCGGACATAATATCAATCTAACCGTGGATGATGAAAAAATAAATGTCACAGATCTTTTTAATTACTATCA
Source organism: Candidatus Zhuqueibacterota bacterium (assembly GCA_014729735.1). GTDB lineage: Bacteria > Zhuqueibacterota > Zhuqueibacteria > Thermofontimicrobiales > Thiofontviventaceae > Mariaggregatimicrobium. The sequence goes on along the minus strand of WJJN01000357.1, from coordinate 7,125 downwards.
AGACAGTTTTTTGTCCGGACAAATTCAAAAACAACTGGGTCCGTTAAATGAAGGCGTTCACGACCTGGTGGTCAAAGCCTGGGATAACAGCAACAATTCATCGGAGCTCAGAACGCAATTCACAGTGGTTGCTGATAACGAACTAGTGCTCGATCGCCTGTTGAACTATCCCAATCCCTTTGCAAATGAGACCGAATTCACATTCTGGACAAATAGTGAGTGTGAAGCGACAATTAAGATTTATACCGTCGCCGGCAGACTCATTAAAAAAATAGATCATATATATGCCAAATATGGCTTCAATCATGTTAGATGGGATGGTCTGGATGAAGATGGGGAACCCATTGCGAACGGAGTCTATCTTTATAAAATTTATGCAAAGGCTCATTTTAATGGCAGGATGAGTTCCGACGAAGCCATTGAAAAGTTGATGATAATGAGATAAATACCGAGGGAGTTAATCCATGTTAAAATATAAATTTGTGATATTAAACCTTGTGTTCATATTTTTTCAGTCATTTATTGTGCATGGAAATGACATTTATGAAGCAAGAGGATTTCAGGTGCTCGATTCATCGGACAGGGGAGTTACGATACAATTTCAACCAAAGTACTGGCAGCAGGATACGGTGCTTATCGGACAGAAAAAGTACATCAAACTGGACTTTTTTCATGCAGCTTATGACGCTGCGCCAGACGACCCGGTGATACCGTTCATTCCGGTGACAGTCGGTATTCCGCAGGCAGCAGAAGTCAGATTTTCGATTCTGAATTCGGATTATGAAGAAATTACCGGAAAATTGGTGCCGCAGCCGAAAGTTGTTAAAAAAGGAAATATGTATATAAATCAATATGGCGATGAAAGCGAGCTTTATAAGCGGGACACGTTATTTCCTGAACGCATAGTCGAAATTGGAGAACCGGAATACCTTCGCGATCAGCGAGTAGTGAGAATCATATTAAATCCTGTGCAGTTCAATCCCGTGAATGGCAAAATCCAGATGTATCAAAACATCACTTTTCGAATCGATTATTCCGGCGCTGTGCAGCAGACGAGTGCTGCGAGTCTGGCGAAATCAAAGCCTTCATTTGTTGATAAACTTGTCATCAATCAAAAACAAGCCCTGAAATGGCGACAGCCGAGAGCAGCAGGTTTGAAAAAACATCATTCCATTTTTGATGTTTCCAACTCCTGGTATAAAATTTACATTAAGGATGAAGGCATTTACAAATTAAGCGGGTCGGATTTAAGCAATTTTGACGTTGATATAAAAGCCATCGATCCGGCGACACTAAAAATTTATAATAACGGTGGCGAGGAGCTACCCCGCAGTATATATTCATCAACGAGAGATACTCTTATCGAAAACGCGATAATCGTGAACGACGGCGGCGATGGTGTTTTTGATGTCCTCGATTATATAGTATTTTACGGCAAAGCGGTCAATAATTGGGAATATAATCAGTCCAGCGATAGATTTCAACATTACATCAATCATTATCAGGAGCATAATATTTATTGGCTCACCTGGGGCGGCGAGAAGCCCGGCAAGCGAATTCAAGAGTTGCATGCTGCTCCGGCTCAATCCGAGGAACCAGCGCCTTATTTTGTCGATCATTTGTATTTCGAAAAAGAAAATATTAATTTTTTAAACTCGGGTTTGCACTGGTTCAGCCGCTTCTTTTCTGACGGCGATGACTATAAATTTACGGTCAACCTAGAGAATGCACTGCCGGATGCCGCATATTTCAAATTTAGGTTTGCAAGTGGTTCGGGGGGTGCACACCTTTTTGCGATCGGAGTTAACAACAAACCTTTGAGTAATTTTTCGAGCTATGTGAGCGGTAGCAGCTTTGAACATGATGCGACGAAATCAGGAATCATCGAACCGGGTTATAATACAGTTCAATTAAGTTACAGCAGCAATCGAGACGATGCGCAGGTTTATCTCGACTGGTTTGAAGTTCATTATCGCCGACAATTTGCAGCAGTGAATGATTTTCTGGCATTCAGTTTTGAACCAGCCGCAGAGCAAAGAACTATTTCGATTACTGATTTCGAGAATGAAGAAATCAAGGTTTACGATGTTTCAGATTTTAGCAATGTGATGCAGTTATCCAATACGGAAATTTCAGATAAGGGAGTCAGCTTTTCATATAACTCGAATGATGAGACTGCGACAAGAATTATTGCACTGTCGACCACTGCATATTCGATTCCTGAAAAGATTGAAAGTGCGAGTATTAGCGACATTCGAAATCCGGCAAACGCAGCGGATTTTATTATAATCACTCATGACGACTTTTATGATGCAGTCATGCCGCTAGCGAATTATCGCGAGACACGCGATAATCTGAAAACAATTGTTGTGAAAACGTCAGATATCTATAATGAGTTTTCGGGCGGCTTATACGATCCCACGGCTATCCGGAATTTTTTGAAATATACTTATTATAATTGGAACATCACGCCAAGCTACGTGCTCCTTTTTGGAGACGGCGATTATGATTATAAAAACCTGGAAAGCACAAGCGACAATAACTGGGTTCCGCCGTACGAGACCACTGAACTGGATGAAAACAGCAATCGTGCGAGCGATGACTGGTTTGTCCGCGTAACACCGGACGACAGACCGGACATGGCGATAGGGCGTTTGCCTGCACGGTCATCGGATGAAGCCCGCATCATTATCGACAAGATCATCAATTATGAAACTTCACCGATTATGAACACCGATGATTTCGGGATCGATGACTGGCGCAACATCGTCACAATGGTAGGTGATGATGAATTGGTCGACGGCGGTACCGGGAATGAGACCATTCATACATTGGATGCAGAAGACATTATCGAACGATATATTCCTGACAAGTACAATAAAGAGAAAATATTCCTGTCAGAATATCCCGAGGTGCGCAACGCCTCGTTCTTTTCTGCGTTGCTGAAACCAACTGCTGCTAAAGACATTATGGATCGCATCAACAAAGGCACACTGATAATCAACTACGTGGGGCACGGGAATCCGCTTACATGGAGTCATGAATACGTCCTCTATGCACCTCGTGATTTCAATAAGATTCAGAATGGCTCCAGATTGGCACTGTGGGTCGCAGCCACCTGTGATTTTGGCAGGTTTGATGATCCGTCTCAACAAAGTCTTGCTGAAGACTTATTAGTCGCGGAAAATAAAGGGGCAATCGGGGTTCTCGCTTCGACGCGCCTTGTTTATGCACATATCAATGCCGCACTGAATCGGGCATTTTATTCAAGATTGACAGAGAACGGCTCTTTAACGAATCGACTGGGAGATGCATTGCAGCTCGCCAAAGAAGATAACGGTAATTCGATTAATGATCAAAAATATGTTCTGCTCGGCGACCCTACCATGCGGTTGAGGGCTCCGAGTTACCGCGCGAAGATCACTTCCATCTCGCCGGATACGATAAAGGCACTTTCCAAAATTTCGGTGACTGGCTATATCGAAAAAAATGATCAGCTCTGGAATGATTTTCAGGGCAAAATGCTGATAAAGGCTTTTGATTCAAAAAAATATAAACGTTATACCACAGATGTTGGTTCACTGATGGATTATTATCTCGAGGGAAATACCATTTTTCGAGGTGTCAACACAGTGGAAAACGGACGATTTGAAGTCAGTTTTATCGTACCAAAGGATATCACGTACGGTGGTGATAAAGGACGGATCAATATTTATTTTACTGATAATGAAATACAGGGTGCCGGATATCAGGACTCGCTGCTGGTGGGTGGTACATCGCAAATTTATGATAATGTCGGTCCGGAAATTAAGATCGGTCTGCAGGATAAGGAATTTTTTGACGGCGGCTATGCGGACGAAACCCCTGTGTTAAAGATCGATATTTCAGATAGTTTGAGTGGGATTAACATCACAGGTGACATCGGGCACAGCATTTACATGATAGTAGATGATGATACGGAAAACAAGATTATTCTGACGGATCTGTTTCAATATAAAGAGGGCAGTTTCACTTCCGGCAGTATTTATTATGATTTTAGTGAGTATCAGTCTTCAGGAGAGGATGATGAAAATATTCGACATGGTTTGACGGAGGGTATGCATCGTATCGAGATTAAAGCGTGGGATAATTCGAATAATTCTTCAATTGCGTTTACGGATTTAAATGTCGTGTCGAGCTCTTCTCTGGCACTGCGAAATGTATTGAATTTTCCCAATCCGTTCTCATCCGGAACCACGTTTAGTTTCTGGGCAAATCATGACTCGGAGGTGAATATTAAAATTTATACTGTCGCCGGACGCCTGATCCATAAATTCGATAACTTATTTATCCGTGCGAATGAACTGGCACAAATCGAATGGGACGGCAGAGACCGCGATGGTGATGAGCTGGCAAATGGTGTCTATTTTTATAAAGTGCAGGCAAAGGCAAACATCAATGGGAAAAATCAGCGAGCGGATGTCATCGAAAAATTGATTGTTATGAGATAAAAAAAAGGACCCTCAACAGTTGCAGATCTTTTTCTTGCAGTTCTGGAGGGTCCCAGTTTTGATATTGCGGAACAGCATTAATTCGGGTCAAATATGCTGTTGTGTTGGAATAAATTTTTATCGGGTTTCACCATCATTTAAGCAAATATGATGCCTTTTTGTCCTACTTTTTTTAGACGCAATCAATATATTGTTAATTAATGAGTTAAAAAAGTACCACCTATATTGAAATTGTCACAATCCATTAACATTTTGTATTATACTGAGACAGTGTTTTCCCATGAAACATTCGACGCCTCCAAATCCACTTAAAAAAGGGACAGTTCATATCTTAAGCATCGATTCACTGGCAATGGGTGGAAAAGGTATTGCAAGATTGAATAAATTCATTGTTTTTGTCGAAAGATCGCTGCCGGGGCAGGTGGTGGAAGCGGTAATTGTCAAAAAGAAAAAAAATTATGCAGAAGCGCGCGTTCTGAATATTTTGGAGCAATCTCCATTCTCGGTGTCCGCTCCATGTCCACATTTCGGAGTGTGTGGTGGTTGTTTAAATCAGAATCTGAAATATGAAAAACAGATTGAATACAAACAACATCAGATTCGGGAAACGTTGGAGCATCTAGCCGGTATGAATGAAATTAATATGCAGCCCATTCTCCCATCCCCGGATATCTATTTTTATCGCAATAAAATGGAATTTTCATTTTCCAATCAGCGCTGGTTGACTGATGAAGAAATTGCCTCCGAGGCAGAAATCAGTGAAAAAAATTTCGCACTGGGAATGCATATACCGCGTCGGTATGATAAAGTGCTGGATCTCCGTTTATGTTTATTGCTTTCGGAATTTAGTAACGATGTATTTACGCATATTAAAAATTGGGTAAAATCGAGTCAATTGCCGCCTTATGCGCTGCATAATCACAGTGGATTCTGGCGCTTTCTGATTTTGCGCGAAGGTAAGAATACCGGCGATTTTATGGTGAACATCGTGACTGCTAATCGTCCCAATGATTATGAAAGCCTGAACGAATTTGCGAAATCTTTGGTTCAGGCATTTCCGAGAATAACAACGATCGTTCATACTATAAATAAAACGCGTGCCCAGGTCGCTACAGGTGATGAGGTGCGAATTCTTCATGGGACAGGATTCATCATAGAAAAATTAGGTGATTTATCATACCGAATTTCGGCAAATTCGTTTTTTCAAACAAACACCCGGCAGACACAAAATCTTTATGACAAGATTATCGAATTCGGACAATTTTCAGGATACGAGAATGTCTATGATTTGTATTGTGGCGCAGGCAGCATTTCGGTTTATATTGCTCCGAAAGTGCAGCATGTAACCGGTATCGAAATTTTCTCACAGGCAATCGAAGATGCCCGACATAATGCGCGGTTGAATGAGATTGAGAACTGCACCTTCATTGTAGGCGATATAAAAGATACTATTTCCAAGCCTCAAAATCTTATACAGAAACACGGAACGCCAGATGTCGTCATCATCGATCCGCCCCGTGCCGGAATGCATCAGGATATTCCACACAAGATTGTCGAATTAGCACCGAAAAAAATAATCTATGTTTCATGCAATCCGGCAACCCAGGCGCGTGATTTGAAGATATTATGCAACACATCTTATCAACTTCTAAAAATACAAGCGATAGATATGTTTCCACACACCGCGCATTGCGAGGCGATTGCTCTTCTCTCCCGAAAAGATATTCAATCAGACTTCTGATTCGTGTAAATATTTTACAAACGTATCTTACCTGTTTTCAAAATTTTAATCTAAATAATTCCGATACCATAATATCACCTGTGTAATTTTTACATATTTCTGAGACGTACACTCTTGCGGTTCTGGAATATAGAAATCGAATAAGATTAATAATTACATTGACTTAAAGATTTGTCGCTTCTGCTGGCACGGCATTTGAAATAAAAAAGAGCGTTTACTCATGACGAAGGAGGAAGTTCAATGAAGAAAACGATTTTAATACTGATTATTCTGGGACTGTTCTTGCTATTGACTTCTGAGAGGAACCTGTCTTTTTGCAAGAAGGTAATTGGAATGGACAATAATACCGAACAGGTTGAGCGGCAAAAATTTTTTAAAGAGCTGTCGCTCGATTACTACGGCAGTGAAGGATACTGGGAAGAATTAGCATTAGTCAACAAAACCTGGATGCTTCAGTCTGAAAGAGATATCATTATTCCGAGCCTGAAAGCAGTGCAACGATTGAAACAAAAACAGAGTTTATATACACCCGATTTTGTAGTAATCAAGCAACTTGATTTATTAAGTGATAATTCAATTCGTCGTGACACGTTTTAGATTCGTTCTTTAAAATAACACCCATTTTTACATCCCCAATCCTCTCTACAATGCGATAACGGAAATCATATTTCGGTATGATTTCCGTTTTTTTTATTTCAGAACCTAATTAAAAAGTTTTATAATCAGTATTATTTCACTTCAACAATTTTTTGCAGTTCTTCCGCTGTAACCGTCAGTAAACCGGAATTTGGTAATCGTTTTGCAAGGATACGCCAGTTGTCGTCTTTTTTGAAAATCTCTTTGAACATTGGCAGGGATTTTTCCAGCGAGCCTGTATTCGCAAGGCAGACTGCA
>WJJN01000356.1 GCA_014729735.1 Candidatus Zhuqueibacterota bacterium | reverse complement strand
CCAGGTCTTTTTAAAAAATTCACTTGCTTTTTAAAGAAAACTTTCTATTCTTATAGAATCAGTTCATAATATCAAGGATTTATATTGTTTATAAAATGTAAAGGAGAGGTTAATTAAGTCATGAAACAAGTCAGTATTATTTTGCAGTACAATGAAAATCTGGGCTACCCGGATTCCGAATTGAACAAGACAATCGACACTTTGATGAATCAAAACCATTCGGATTGGGAGGTAATTTTAGTCGATGAACGAGGGGCGCAGGCGCCGTATCCGAATATTGCGAAGGATGATAAAATTATCCATTTACCCGGATCTTATGCGAATCGGGCGCAGGCGCTAAATGCAGGGATCAAAAAAGCTCGCGGCGAATACATCATGCTTGTAAATAATATCGGAACGCAGGTCACATTCCGTCTCAGCACGCTGGAAACATTTATGATGGTTGCCGACAGAAACGAAGACGTGGGTTTCGTTTATTCTGACTATCATTTAGTGGATGCCGACGGATTAGAGAAGGATATACATCTGCTGAATTATCACATTGGCAGAGTTCGGGATAATATGGATTACGGTGCTTTACTATTTTTTCCGAAGAGCACGCTGAATACGCTTGGCGGTTTGAATGAAAATTATAATGCTGCTGATTTATACGATCTTAGGCTGCGTACTGCCACAGATTTCGAAATCGTGCATATCGAAGCTGCCAGAAATGGATATACCTATATCGTAAAATCCGCTGCAAAAAAGCACAATGTGTTTGATTATCTGCTTGCTGGAAAAGATGTGCAGCTTGAAATGGAGCAAGCGCTGACCGAGCATTTAAAACGTATCGGTGCATATCTCGAGCCGGGTTCGCATTATAATACGGTTCGATATAAAGTGGACGAAGAGAAAAAATTTGAGGATTGCATCGCCAGTGTCGTGATTCCGGTTTTCGACAGAAAAGAGTTCATCGGGACGGCGATTGAAAGCGTTCAGGCGCAGACGGTTCAAAATGTGGAAGTCATAATTGTATGCAACGGCGGGGCGGATGATCCCACAATCGAAGGAGTGAAACCATATCTGCCTGGCGGAGAAAAATATGATGCCAATAAGCCGCAGGTGAAACTGCTGGTGGAAGATGTCAACAATATCGGCTTCTGTCTGAATAAAGGCATTGCACAGGCTCGCGGAAAATACTATGTACAGCTCGATTCCGATGACCGCCTGAAACCGGATGCCGTGGAAAAACTGATCGCAGTGTTCGATTCCGATCCCAATATCGGCATGGTGATCGGCTCGTACGATGTCTGGGAAAAGAACGAGACGACCGGGGAAATCATTCGCAAAGAGGATATCCCTGTCGTGACGCATGATGAGTGGACCGAAGAAAATGGCAGGAACAATCTGCTGCGTATTAATGGCGCCGGCGCGCCGCGTTCGGCACATATCAAAGTACTGCAGGACCTCGGCGGTTTTGGCATGAATGACACCGAAAGCTGCCGCAATTACGGCGAAGACTATGACATGGTGCTACGCGTCTCCGAGAATCATCGCATCGGCAGGGTGTGGGACCCGATTTACGAAGTGATCCGGCATTCTGGCGGCACCGATCATTCTATCGATCAGGCGACCGTTGACCGCAATGATAATGCGAAAGATAACATGCGTCTCGAAGCAATCGAACGACGGATTGATTTGAATAATAGCTAAAATTCTAAAACGGATCCTCTTATAATTAAAGCATAACCGCAGATTTCACAGATGACATAGATTTTGTTTCTGCGAAATCAGCGCTATCTGTGGTTTTAGAACAGGATAGCAATTTTTATTTTAGAATTTTAAGTAAGCCGAAGGGAATCTCATATCACGAAATATTGTAAAGAGATACGTTACCGGTATGAGATTCTTACTCGCAAGTTTATTTTGAGCATGCCGAAGGGCTCCTAAAAATGACAATTTTTTTTATTTCGTTCAGCGACTAAAGCGCGACGCTTTATTTATATTCTCGAAACGACGACTAAAAGTGGATTTATGATGAAAAAATTAACACTTCTCTCCTGCCTTCTATTTCTTGCAACCAACCTTTTCGCCGATCAATTAATTTTAGGCACAAATGAAATCACATTTCGATTGGCGAAAAATTACAAAGCAGATCAACACCGGCTGATCGTGCTGCTCAATGGCGAGGAACAATCGGAAGAAGCGATCAAGCGGACGGTGACGAAAACAGAGGATCGAAAAATAGTCGGCGTATTTCTAGATATTCCAATGGACACTGCCTTCCTCGGCATTTTAAGATTGCGTATGGTTCGACAGGAAGCTCCGGACGATGATATCGCTACGCCGCTGGAATTCGCGATCAAAGCGCCAAAACCGAAAATGCATCAGATTTTGGCGAGTGAATACGGCAGTGCACGGGATAACGTCATCGAATGGGATCATGTTTCGGAATCGCTGCAGCTAATGCTGACCGGTACTGATTTCTTTATAGGTAAAACAGGCTTCATTTCATTTGAAGATCCGTATCTAAACGCCGATGAAATTTCCTCATCAAACCAACGCATCGACTTCTTATTGAATCTTCGTCGAGGTGCGCAACCGGGCATGAAAAAACTGTTCCTGGAAAATCACGGCGGAGAGCGGGATACGCTTGTTTTTGAGCTCTACTCTACAGCCACGCCTTCGATTGTCACTTCGGCGGACAGACCGACGGTTTATGCCGGCGTCGCGCAGCGGGTAACCGCGCATGTCCGGGCGCCGCAAAATGTAGAGGAGCTTTTCATCGCAAATGATAACGCGGGCACTCAACGGATCGAGGATGCATTTTTCATCATTGAAAAAAATATTGATATTGAAAATAACAAGCTGCCGTTGAAATTATATATTCTGGATCGACGATATGCGAATAAAAATCTATTTGTAGTTACCAAAAATGCGGATGCGAATCCGAGACGTATCGGAACGCTCAGCAATCTGGTCCGGATCGAAGAAAAATATGTGAAATTCGAACCTGTCAAAAAATATGTCGGCGAATATCTGGATGCCATTTATCTGGAAGAAAGCAATGTGCGAAACATCCGGCTGAGCGAAAATACGGATTACACGCTGGTGAGTCCCGACAACCGAAGCTATCCTGCCCGCTATGAGGCATCTATTCGCGCGATCAAATTAGAGGAGCCCCAGAAACTGGAGCTCAGTCATCAGGGGAACTGGCGTCTGGCAACACGGGCGGCGACTTACGCCGGTCCGGTGTGGGTCAGAAAGATTCCTAAAATCGTCTCCTCAAAATGGATTTCGCAGGAGCCCCGCCTGCGTGAACTGGGAGAGGACAAACCGTATGCTACTCGCCAAAAGCAACAGTACCGGGTGATCCTTGAAATACAGGACATGCCGGTGATCAAATTTCCGCAAGATCATTTTCAATTTTTCGATGGCAGGGGCGTCATTCTCGATGAGCCGCGTAAAACATATACCGACGGAATGACGGATCGCTTTGAATTTGACATGGAAATCGATGCCAGCATCGAAGCCCGGGAATATTCTATTATTTACACACCGATCAATAATAAAATTT